>CANQOE010000051.1 GCA_947625315.1 uncultured Bacilli bacterium
TATCAGTCATTATGTTTAACACAACTTTTGCAAAAAAAAAAGAAGCAATGAATTTTACTTCATCACCCCTTAATGTTTAAGAACCCAAATTTTAAAAAAGTTTGCTTTTTTTCATTTACTTTTCACAAATATGTTATAATATATTTACTAAGAGGTGAAACCTATGAATGTTTTAATATGTGATGATGAAGAATTAATACGCAATGTTATAAAAGAATATCTATTATTAGAAGGTTATAAAGCCTTTGAAGCATCTAATGGTTTAGAAGCTTTAGATATTGTTAAAAAAGAAAATATTGATTTAATTATTATGGATATTATGATGCCTAAAATGGATGGTTATCAAGCTACTAAAGAAATTAAAGAAATTAAAAATATTCCCTTTATTATGTTAAGTGCTCGTAGTGAAGAGTTTGATAAACTTTTAGGTTTTGATTTAGGCATAGATGATTATGTAACTAAACCTTTTTCGCCAAAAGAACTTGTTGCTCGTATTAAAGCCATTTTAAAGCGAAATAATGAAAAAACTAATTTCTATTCTTATGAAGATTTAGTTTTAGATGATTTAGCTCATGAAGCCCGAATAAAAAAACAAGTGTTACCTCTTACTCCTAAAGAATATGACTTATTAAAATATTTTTTTCAAAATAAAAATATTGCCCTATCTCGCGAATTAATCTTAAATAATGTTTGGGGCTATGATTTTTATGGGGATGACAGAACAATTGATACCCATATTAAAACATTGCGCATGAATTTAGGACCATATCGTCATTTAATAAAAACAATTCGAGGAATGGGGTATAAATTTGAAATCAAATAAATCAATTAGTTTAAATTTAAAAACTTTAATATACTTATTAGTTTTTAGTATTACTATTTTAATTTTTTTAGCTTTTAGTTTTAATTTATTTTTTAAAGTAAGTTATGAACACCACCAAGAAAAAAAGATTAAAACTTTAGCTACTTCTCTAATAGATTATTCGCATTTAGAAATAATTACCAAATTAGAACAAATTGTCTTTGAAAATAGCGTTTGTGCTAATTATGTGACATCTACGGCTACTTATCGCTATAACACTTTAATGGTTGGGTGTAATTTAAATCAAAATTCTCAAATATATGAACTAGAAAATACGATGATTAAATCTTCTAAAGCTATTAATTATATTAAATTAGTTGATGATACCAATAATTCTAAAGCTTTATTAAGTGGTATTAAAGTGGCTAATGGTTATATATTTTTATATTCTCCCTTAGAAGATGTTAATTCTACATCCTTATTTAATGGATCTTTAATATTCTTAACTATTGGTTTTATTATTATTTCTTGTCTTGTTTCTTATTTTTTATCTTTTAAAATAACTAAACCTATTACGAATATAACTAAACAAGCTAAATCTCTAGGAGAAGGCAAATATAATTTAGAACTTCCTTCCAGTGGCATTAAAGAAATAGATGAACTATCTAATACTTTAAAACATGTTGGTACTGATTTATCTAAAATCGATGAATTAAGACGTGATTTAATGGCTAATGTTTCTCATGATTTAAAAACTCCCTTAACCATGATTAAAGCTTATGCCGAAATGATTAAAGATATATCTTATAAAGATAAAGATAAAATGACTAAAGATTTAGATGTTATAATTTCGGAAACTGATAGGTTAACTATATTAGTTAATGATATTTTAGAATTATCTAAAATGCAAAATGAAGCTTCAAAATTAAAACTTGAGAAATTTGATTTAGTAGAACTAATTCAAGAAATTATTACTAAATATGAAATATTAAAAATAACAGAAAATTATCAATTTATTTTAGATTTGCCATCTAAAGCTCTAATTAAAGCTGATAAAAATAAATTAGCTCAAGTAATATATAATTTAATTAATAATGCCATAAATTATACTGGGGATGATAAATTAGTTTATGTAACTTTAAAAAAAACTAAAAAAGAATATATTTTAAGTATTAAAGATACTGGTAAAGGAATAGATAAAGAAGAAATACCTTATATCTGGGATAAATATTATAAGAAATCTAAAAAACATCAAAGAAATGTTATTTCTACAGGTTTAGGTCTATCTATTGTTAAAGAAATATTAACTAAACATCACTTTGATTATGGTGTAGAAAGTCAAAAAAATAAAGGAACAACCTTTTATTTCAAAATAAAAATCTAATCTATCTTCCCTAAAAGATAATCAGCACTAATATTATATTTTTTACAAATTGTATATAAGGCATGTAAAGAAATTAAAACATTGCCTTTTTCATATTCTGAAATAATAGTTCTTGCAACATTTATTTTTTCCGCTAGTTTAGCTTGAGTAAGTTTTTGACTTTTTCGAAATTCTTTTAATCTATTTCCTACTTTAACTTTATCAATTGATTTTTTATAATTTTTATAATTTTTTTCCGTATTAAAATCAAATATATAATCTAAAGATACATTTAAATAATTACATAAAGTATTTAAATGTTTTAAAGGTATTAGAGTATATTCCATTTCGTATAAACTATAAGTGCCTCTTTCTATTCCTATTACTTTCGCCATTTCTTCTTGAGTTAAACCTACTCTTTCTCTTAAACTTTTTAATTTAAATCCATAATTCATATTATCCACCAAATATATTTTCTCATAGACTTCAAATACATAAATACTATTGCATAAAATATTGGAGTTTTTCTTGACAATAAAACTTTTCAAGTTTATAATTAATATATAAACTGGGAAGGAAGATAATAAGTGAAAGATAAAGGAATAAAATTTGAAACATTAAGAAAACCAAAATTAATAAGAAATTTAGTAATATTATTTATGATAACTTTTATAGGAAGTGCAATATATTTTAAAACAAGTAGTGCTAAATATCAAACAACGCAAGTAATACCTATAATAAATACCAAAGTAGTAAATAAGCCCTGGTGGACTTTAAATATAACAAAAGATAATGAACAGACAACAATTAAAAGTAGTGGAACAATAGAAAATAATGAATATATATTTGAAAGTTATGCAATACCAGAAGGATATGATATAGGAAATGTAACGTGTACAAGAAGAGATAATAATGTTCCCGAAGAAGAAATAACTTTAACAAATGAAAGTAATAAAATAAAAATAACAGATAATTCTAAAAAAAGAGGAACAATATGTGAAGTAACCATAAGAGAATTATTAAATCATAAAATATTAGCCGATAATACACTTCAAAATGAAAATCCGGATTTTAGTAAAACAAGTTGTTTAAAAGGTTTTAATACTACAAATCATAGTGAAGGCGATTGCGGAGTAGAAGAAAATGGCTTATATAAAGCTGAAGATGATTATGGAACAACCTATTATTATCGAGGAAGTATAAATAACAACTGGGTAAAATTTGGACAAGATAGCAATGGACAAGATATTTGGTGGAGAATAATCAGAATAAATGGAAATGGAACAGCAAGATTAATTTATGCTGGAGTAGGGAATTTAAAAGAAGTAAGTAGTCAAGAAGGATACTTTATGAATAATTATGGAATAAATAAACAAACATATTCATTTTTATCAAATAATTATACATATAATCAAGCAGAATATGCGGGATATATGTACACTGAAGGACAAGATAAAGGATTTGATAATAATAGTGAAGCCAAAACTCAAATAGATGAATGGTATAAAACAAATTTAAATGAAGAAACTTATCTTATAGATGGAGCAACAGGCTTCTGTGGAGATAGAAGTAGGGTAATTGGAGTAGGGATAGGAAGTAATGAGACAAATTTTGGAGCATATGGTAGATTGGTATCAAACAAACAACCAAGTTATATATGTCCAGATAAAATAAATGATTTATATACAACACCATTAGATACAAATGATGGTAATAAGAAATTGAAATATCCAGTAGGAATGATAACAGCAGATGAAGTAGCTTTTGCCGGAGGAGTGAACCAAAAGAATAACTATGGCTATTGGCTATATACGGGAAGTTCTTATTGGAATCTTTCACCATTCAACTTTAATAATGGTAGTTTGTACATGTTCGCCCTTGACATTTTCGGCAATCTGCTTCCAGGCTTTGTCAACGATAATGGTGGTATTCGTCCGGTTGTCAATCTGAAGGCTGGTGTAACAATTGCTGATGGAGGAAATGGTACTATTAACAATCCATATTTAATAGAAATTTATGAATGATATATTATAACTTAAAACTTCCAACTTTTAGTTGGATTTTTTATCTTTATATCTCTTTTCTTTTCTCTTGATTTATGATATTATTAAAATACGAAAGGGGAAAATAATTATGTCTACTTTTATATTTGGCCATAAAAACCCAGATACAGATACAGTTGTATCATCTATTGCTTTATCATATCTTTTAAATGAAGAAGGAAAGAATACTATACCTAAAGTGTTAGGTCATATAAATCAAGAAACGGCTTTTGTTTTAAATTATTTTGGAGTTACGCCTCCTGATTATTTAAATGATACTAAAGTACGTATTAAAGATATTAAATATAATAAAAGAGCTTTTATTAATGAACAAGACTCCATATACAATGCTTTTAATTTCATGCAAAAACAAAATATTACCGCTATACCTCTGGTGGATTCAAAAAAACAATTAAAAGGCTTAGTAACATTAAAAGAAATTGCTAAATATTTAATCAATGGTAATAAAGAAGAAATTGATACAACTTATGATAATATTTTAGCAAGTATAAATGGAACAACTTGTTTAAAATTTGATGATAATATTGTTGGTCGGGCAATGGTTGCTAGTTACCAATCTAAAACTTTTCAAGAAGAAGTTAAATTAACTTCTAAAGATATTTTAATTGTTGGGGACCGTTATAAAATAATTGAATATGCTTTAAAAAGTAAAGTTAAACTTATTATTTTAACTGGTAGTCATGTTTTACCTTTAAAATTATATAAATTAGCTCAAAAAAACAAAGTTAATGTCATTATCAGCAGTCACAATAGTTTAGATACAGCGACAAAAATAATTTTAAGTAATAAAATTATCAGTATTAATATAAATACAAAACCGATAATGGTTCATAATCGGGATTATCGTACTGACTTTATTAGTTTAGCTCATAAAATAGGTCATACTAATTATCCCGTTGTTAATAGTAAAATGGAATGTCTGGGTTTAATTAAAGTAACTAGTATCGATAATTATACTCCTCAAGATGTTATTCTAGTGGACCATAATAGTTTAAGTCAAAGTGCTATAGGTATTGAAGAAGCTAATATTGTGGAAATAATTGATCATCATAACTTAGCCAATAGCAGTACCACAACCCCTATTAATTTTCATTGTATGCCCGTTGGTTGTACTTCTACGATTATTTATAACATGTTTAAAGATCGTAAAGTTACTATACCTAAACATATCGCGGGTTTAATGTTAAGTGCTATTTTATCGGATACTTTAATTTTTAAATCACCCACTACTACGGAAGATGATATTTTCGCGGCTACTAAGTTAGCTAAATTAGCCAAAGTTAAAATAGATGATTATGCTTATTTAATGTTTAAGGCATCTTCATCTGTTAAAGGTTTAACGCCTCGTGATTTAATTAATCAAGACTTTAAAACCTATAGTATTGGTAATGCTTCCTTAGGAATTTCCCAAGTAATAACTATGGATTTTGAGGAAATAAAAGCTAATATGGATGAATACATTAAAACTTTAGATGAAATTAAAAGTACCAATTATTTATGCGTTGTTCTCTTTATCACGGATATTTATCAAAATGGTTCATATGTAATTTATAATTCCAATAGTAAAAATATAATCGCGGAAGCTTTTGATTTAGATAATATTGAAGAAGGAACTTTTATCCCGGAATTAGTAAGTCGTAAGAAACAAATGCTTCCTAGTATTTTAGAAGTTATGAATAAAAGAGTCTAAAATCTATTTTAGTATATAAAAATAACTTAGTAAAAATGAAGAGTTATTTTAATACATAAAAATAACTTGACAAAATAATAATGCTAAGATATAATAATATTGGTGAAACAAAATGCTAAAAAGAGAAATATATTTATCCCGAATTCGAGAATTTTATCATAGTGATTTAATTAAAATTTTAGTTGGTATTCGTAGGTGTGGTAAATCGGTTATTTTAAAACAAATAATCGCGGAGTTAAAAGACCAAAAAATTGATACTGAACATATAATCTATCTCAATTTTGAATATGTTGAAAATGAAGAATTAAAAGATTATAAAAAACTTAATAAGTTTATCAAAGATAAAATTAAAGACCATAAAATGTATTATTTATTTTTTGATGAAATTCAATTAGTTAATAAATTTGAATATGTTATAAATAGTCTTAGAGCCTCTTTAGATAATGTAAGTATTTTTATTACGGGTTCTAATTCTAAACTTTTAGCTAATGAGTTATCTACTATACTTTCTGGACGTTATGTAAGTTTTAAAATAAATCCTTTATCTTATAAAGAAATATTAGAATTATTAAATGTTATGTCTTCTAAAGAAGTATTTTTAGATTATTTAAACTGGGGAAGTTTACCTAATCGTTTTAGCTTTAGTAATGAAGCTGTAAAAGATTATTTATATAATGTTTTTGATTCTATTATTTTAAGAGATATTGTTAGTCGCCTAAAAATAAGAGATGTTGAATTATTTAATTTAATATTTCAATATATAATTGATACTATTGGCCGAGAATTCTCCGCGGAAAATATCGTTAAATTTTTAAAAGCTGAAGGAAGAAAAATTTCCACTTTAACTATTTATTCTTATTTAGAAGCTTTATGTAAAGCCTTATTAATAAGAAAGATAAATCGTTATGATGTTCATGGTAAGGCTGTTTTAAAAACTCTAAATAAATATTATATGACGGATTTAGGTTTAGCTCAAATAAAAGCTTACAAAAAAGGTTTAGATACATCATATGCTTTAGAAAATATTGTTTTAAATGAATTAATAATTAAAGGTTATGATGTTTATACTGGTAAAACTAAAAAAGGCGAAATAGATTTTGTAGCTTTAAAAAATAATCAAAAAATTTATATTCAAGTAACAACTACTTTAAGTGATCCTATAACTCAAGAAAGAGAATTTGGAGCTTTTAAAGAAATAAAAGATAATTATCCTAAATATGTTATCTCTATGGATGAAAATAATTATGAATATCTGGGAATTAAACATCTTAATATCTTAGATTTTCTTTTAAATGATGATTTTTAGTATAAACCAATATTATTTTAAAATATTAAAATTAGGAGGAGATTATTATGAAAGCATTAATTACAGGAGCATCATCGGGAATGGGACGTGATATGGCCCGCATTTTAGCGAAAATGAATTATGATTTAATTATTGTTGCCCGTCGTCAAGAGCGTTTAGAAGAATTAAAAAAAGAACTAAAAAACGTTCAAGTAGAAATTATTCCTTTAGATTTAAGTGATTCTGCTAATTGTTTTAAATTATATGAACAAGTAAAAAATCGAGATATTGATGTTTTAATTAATAATGCTGGATTTGGTCTTTTTGGCTTATTTAATGAAACATCTTTAGATACTGAACTTAAAATGATTGATGTCAATATTAAAGCTTATCATATTTTAACTAAATTATTTTTGAATGACTTTATAAAAAAAGACCATGGTTATATTTTAAATGTTTGCTCTCTAGCGGGTTTTATGGCCGGCCCTCGTCTTTCGACTTATTATGCGACCAAAAACTATATAACCAAATTAACCTTAGCTATTAATGAAGAATTGCACAAAACTAAAAGTCATGTCGTAATTTCCGCTTTATGTCCTGGACCAGTATCTACGGAATTTAATGAAGTTGCTCATGGTCATTTCAGTGTTAAAGAAGCTAATTCTTATTCTGTAGCTGCCTATGCTCTTAAACAATTATTTAAAGGTAAAATGTTAATAATTCCCAAATTTAGTATGAAATTAACCTATTTTTTAAATCGTTTTGCTCCTTTAAGATTAAGTTTAGCTATAGCCTATTTAATTCAAGAACGCAAAACTCGCTAGTTAACTGTTAATCATTAGTTAAAATGTTACCGATAATTGTATAATAAAAGCAAGGATATTATGATTTTATTTTGTTATT
>CANQOE010000052.1 GCA_947625315.1 uncultured Bacilli bacterium
ATATTGCAAATTTAGCAATTGCTTAATTAAAGATTGTCCAAAAAAATGTGTCTAAATACTTGACATAAATCCATATTTTGTTCTTGTTCTTGAATATATTGTTCTAAATATTGTTTCATTTTAATTATTCCTTTCATAATAAAGTAAAAACTATATCTTTTTAATATAGTTTAAATTATTTATTTTAATACTTTTTTTAAAGTTAAACTGAAGGTTATGATACAAAGAGGTAATATACTCATATAAATAAGAATATTATCACTGGTATTTGGGACTGTAGTAATGTTTTCATCGGGATTAGGATCTTGAGAATCATCAGTTTTTTCTTCCTCATCAGGTTTATTTTCCGGTTCAGGGTTTGGAGTTGGCGTTGGACTTGGAGTTGGGGTTGGTTTTGGGGAAGGTTTAGTACCAACTTCTCCAGTAGCGCTTTGAACTGTACCTGGTGCTAAGAATTCGGTAGGTATATCATCACTAAATGTCCCTCCACTTACAAAATTAGTATGAGAACTAGTAAAACTTTCACTACCTGATATTGTTTCAACACCTTCTGGGGCAATAAATTCTCCTCCACTTATTTCAATATCTTCAACGTTTGTATTATCACCTGATTGAATATATTCAAAAATAGTATTATTATGTTTACTTTCTAATTTTCCATCTTCTATTTGAATATTGATATTGCCATAATCTCCTGCAGTAGTTTTAATTTGAATTGCAGAACCATTGGCTTTTATTACATCAGCGCCTGTATCTGTTTCACTTGCTTCAGTATCATCGGAAGTACCAGTAATACTACCACCATAAATATTTAAATTACCAGATTTTATTCCTATTCCACTGGCACCAGTAATAGTTGCATTATGGATATTGGTCGTGGCATTTCCGGCTTGCATTATAGCAATATTATTTTCAGATGTTATAGTAGCATCATCCATAATATTGATAGTTACAGGATTGGTTGGATTATGAATATTACCTTGAACATATATAGGATAATAGCCATATTCTTTAATTAAAGTACCATAAAAATCCATTGAAGCACCATAACTGGCATGACCATAGGAACCACTAACTCTTCTATCAAAAAAGGCAATATATAAATTTTTAATTGTAACTTCTTTATCTATAATAAAATGCGTTACTGATTCTTCAGTTGCGTCAGTGGCCCCATAGACACAGATAGATGTATCTTCTTTTTCTTCTGCGGTATATTCTATTGTACCTTGGCCAGTAATTTTAACTTCTACACCGATAGTTTGACTAGTGTTAATACCAAAGAACGCGCCTGAAGCTCCACTCCCTTTAATATTATGCCCATTTAAATTTATCGTTTTGCTTTTATTTATAGGTAGAGCTTCATTCATATCATTAATATCATCTTCTAAAGTACAAGTTAGTTGTTCAGATGTTAAGCATGTTTTTAAATCTTCTAAAGTACTTATGGTTGTTTCTTCTGCTGAAACCCAAGGTAAAGCAATAAATATTGTGAATATCAATGTTGGAATAAATAATTTCTTTTTTATTGATTTTCTCAATTTAAATGCATCTCCTTAATTATGCTCATTATACAATGCTTTTCTTTTTTAGTATATACTTTTTTTAAAAAAATGCCCCTATTGCCAAAAAGTTTACACTTAACTTAAATGAAAATTATTAAAGATTTTCGTAATTATTTGAAAATTTTAAACATTTAAAAAAGGCAAGAAAATATGCCTTTATTGTTTATCATAAAAATTTTTAATAGCCATTAGAGCTCGACTAATTCTTTCATTAGAAAAAGGTTTAGTTAGAACATCTAATATTGGATAATCAAAAGCTTTTTGAAGAGCTTCTTTACTATCATTTCCAGTTATTATAATAACTGGGATTTTATAAAGCAATTCATTATCATGCATATATTCTAATACTTTATAGCCATCAACTTTAGGCATATTTAAATCTAAGAATAAAGCATAAATGTTATTTTGAAGATTGTTTATACATTCTTCTCCATTTGTCGCGGTTATAATATTATAATTATTTAAATTATGGGAAATATATTGGCGAATAATATCAGAATCATCGGCGATTAAAATAGTTTTATTAAAGTTATCCCGACCAAAATATTTATTTAAAGTCGTTTTAATAGAAGTAATGGTTGTAGCTAAAGTATTAAAGTTATTAGTAATATATTCTTCATTGCTTTCTTTACCCGCCATTTCATGATTATAAAATACTTCGGCTTCTTGCATAAAACCTAAATATTTAGCTTCACTTTTTAAACTATGAGAAAGAATTCCATAATCATTATAATCTTTAGTATCCTTGTACTTAGTTAAATTGTTTAACTTTTCGTCTAATGAGTTTAGATATTCCTCTAAACCGGAATTATAACCTTCTTGGTCTCCCCAAAAGTTTAAGGCTGAAGTAATATCAACGTTAGCTTGTTTTAATATGGCTAAATCTTTCATTATTTCCCTCCTAAAAATTTAGTTAAAACTTTATTTAATAAGTAGCGGTCAATTGGTTTAGATAAGTAATCATCAAAGCCGACACTTTTATATTTTTCATCAGTTCCTTCAATAGCATCCGCGGTTAAAGCTACAACTGGGACATCAAATCCCTCTATTTCTTTTAATTTCTTTAAGGTTTCAACACCGTCCATTTTAGGCATCATAATATCCATTAAAATTAAATCATAAGTAGATTCTTGGACCTTTTGTAAACATTCCGCTCCACTTTCGACAGATACTAAATTTAAATTATATGGTTTTAAAATATTTTGGGCAACTTTTAAATTGATTTTAGAATCATCGACTAATAAAACTTTTTTACCAACAAAGGAACTATAATCTATTTCGATTTCTTCGGAATTACTTGTAGGTATTTCCATACTAACAATATTTTGTTCTAAATATACTCTAAAGGTTGAACCTTCTTCATATTTAGAGAAAACACTGATACGTCCACCCATCATTTCGGTTAAACTTTTAGTGATAGCTAAACCTAAACCAGTACCTTCAACAGTGGTATTTTTTTCTTCATCAATGCGTTCAAATTTATTAAATAATTTTTCCATATTTTCTTTTTTGATACCTCGACCAGTATCCTTAACTGAAATATATAATAAACAAGTATTAGTATCCGAACGATTAATGCAATTAACATTGAAATCTATTTCTCCTTTATCAGTATATTTGGCCGCGTTAGTTAAAATATTTAAAACTATTTGTTTAACTTTAGATACATCACCTTTTAATATACCAGGTAAATCAGGAGAATAAGTATATTTAAATTCAATTGGTTTTTCCCCAATACGCGGAATTACTAATTTACATAGAGAATTAAATACTTCGCGAGGATTATATTCTTTAGGAATTATTTCCATTTTATTAGCTTCGATTTTAGATATATCTAGAATACCATTAACTATCTCTAATAAATTATGAGAAGCATCAACTATATCTTGAGCAAATTGTTTAGTTTCTCCACTTAAATCTTTAGAATCTAGCATACATTCACTAAAACCAACAATTGCATTAAGGGGCGTTCTTATTTCGTGAGACATATTAGATAAAAATTCCGTTTTAGCTTGATTAGCTTTTTCCGCGGCATCTTTAGCTAAATTTAATTGTTTAATCATTTTTAAATCCGGATTTTCAATGGTAAAATACATGATAAAGGCAATAAAGATAAGAACTGGATTAACAATAAAATTCATATTAGAATCTATAGTCATGACTAATAAAGTTAAGATTCCCAATAATACTAATAAGTATAGTGGTATGTATTTTTTACTGCGGATATTTTTAAAATCGATTAAAGCTCTAATTAATTGAACTACATAACATATCCCAAATACACTATAAGTAAAATAAATAGCTAAGCCTTCGGCAACAGCGCCAGTTGAAGATATTTGAACATCAGTTGGCAAGATTAAAATTAAAATACCACAGATAATATTTAAACCAAAGAAGAAATTTTGCATTTTATGAACTTTTTTATCATCTTTTTTATTGGATGCTATATAAAAAGTATACGATGTTAGAAGTAATATCCAAGTTATCAACGCGATTAAATAAATTTTATTTAAAACTATAATAGTTATAGCTGGAAAGTTCAAAGTAGGACTGACCGCTAAACCTAAAGCTAAACCAGTAATTGAAACAAGTATACTTGCAATTAAGAACCACGCATATGTTTTATCTTCAACTTTTTTTTGCCGGGGTTTACTAAAAAAGACAATACTTGTAGCAACAATAACAAATAATGCATAAATATTTAAGATTAAGAAACCAATAATTCCTTGCATGTATCACACCTCTTCTTTTATTTTTTTAATGATCGAGCTAAATCTTGGTTGCGACCAATTTCAATATTACTAACAGTTAAATTAGTTTCGGTAACTATAACATTTATTTCATTTCCATCTAATTCTTCGTTACTTAAAGCTCTAAAATCAATTTTACCATTTTTGGTTAAAGGCATATAATTTCTAAATTTAAATTTAGATGGGATTTGGCGAGATGCCATATTAGGGTTACCAATAATATATTTATAAACTATATCATGAACTATTTGTTCTTCCTCTTCTTGAGAAACATTAGGATTATTTAAAACTAATTGACACATTGGCATAATTCCGCGACACTTTTCTTCAAAATAAGGCACAATAGCTACATGATTAACTTCCGGATTAAGAGCTATAGCATCTTCAATTTCATATGGTTTAACTTTATAACCATCAAATCTTACAAAAGATCTATCTTTACGAGCTTTATGATAGAAAATACCATCGCGATCCATTTCGACAATATCTCGAGTTCGAATGTAATCTTGACCATCAAGTTCATAATGGGGAACAATAACATCGTTATGAAGAATACCACTGGTAACAGCTTCACTAGATACAATTAATTCTCCTTCAACTCGGTCTTTGTTTGGTTCAAATTTAATAGGAACTAATTTATCATCGATACTTGGGTCAACTAAACCAAAGGTTGTATCTACTAAAGGAATACCAATTGATTCAGTTGGATTGTAATTAGCTCTAGAATAAGAACCACAGCCACAGAATTCACTCATTCCATAACCTTTTGTTACAACGGCTTTACTACCATGTTCTTTTAACCAAGCATTAACTCTTTCTTCATCATGCTTAGTCATGGAATCTCCACCATAAATAATTTTTCGTAAACAAGACATATCTTCATTTTTTAAATATTCACAATCAGGTAGAGCAGTTAACCAAGCTGGTACAGTCATTATTACATTAGGATGATATTTCTTTAATAAATAACCAAATTCATTTATTTCAAATTCCGGAATATCGATATTACAAGCTCCACTATACAAGAAAACTAACCAGTTATCAAATGTTCCAAATGGAGCATAGTATGGTAAAATGTGAAGACATCTATCATCGGGTTCATAGAATGATTTACTTTTCTTAAGTTGGTCTAAAGTAGACATCGCATTTAGATTAGTAATCGGGATTGGTTTAGGGCGAGCCCCACTTGTTCCAGATGTGTGTCCTATATAAATAGTAGCATTAGGGTCTGTTACTCTTTCAAAATTAATTGTTTGACAATCTTTTAATAAATCGCTATATTTAATAATTTCTAATGGTGAATTTTTAACAGCAACATTATAAGCTTCATCACTTTGACGCATCATTTTTAAACTTTGTAATAAAGCTTGATACCATTTTAATTTTTTAGCAGTCGTATTAGCATTACGAATATTTTTTAATTTATTATAATTAACGACATCAATTAAATAACTAATAGTTCCTTTAAAATTCATAGAATCCGCAGGACTTAAAGTAATAATCTTTTCAATACCCATATCTTTTAATTGCTTTTCTATTGGTTTTAACATACCTAAATAACATTTATCTAAAGCAATAATATGTTTAGCTTGTTCAAAACTTATAACTTCTAATAATTTTTTAGCATTAGCTTCTAAATCCATACTATCAGGGCGTGGATCAATAAAGTCGCTAACACAACCAATTTGAATACCTCCAAGCCATATTTCTCCAGCTTGAGGAATATTAGGGACTAAATTAACGGCAACATCACCTTTTTTAATACCTACTTGGGAAAGAATTGTTGCAGCTTTATCAGCTTTCGCAAATAATTCTTTATAAGTAGTTTTAGCTCCATAATAATCACTTGCAATGTTGTTTTCCCATTGTTTAGTGCCTTCTTTTAAGAATTCTACTAAGTTAGTTTTAGGGATTTTAGCACTTAAGTCATGATCCTTATAAAAATGCATCCAAGGTTTATCAAGATGGGGATAGCCAGTATTAGAACTAGTTAAATTGCCACTTTTTATTCTTTTCTCTTCGTTTGTCATTTCAAAGCCTCCCTTAAATTTTATGACTAACTTTATTATATCATAGATTTTCTTAAATTAATAGTAAAAATTAAGAATTTAAAGTAAATGACAAGTTTTTAAATAGTTTTAATTTTAGGCTTTTTTTAAAGTTAAAAATTTGATAAAATTATATTGTGATAGATATGAATAAAAATGGTTTTACTTTAATTGAATTATTAGCTACTATTACAATTATAGGTATTGTTGTTACCATGGTTAGTATAAACATAAGTAAAGCTTTTGAGGTACCTGATGATAATCAAGAGATTAAAAACATTTTAGAAGAAGCAGCATGTGTATATATAGAATTAAATGAAAATAAAGATTTAAAAGAAAAATGTATAACTTCTTCTTGTATTATTAAAAGTACTGATTTAATAAAAGCAAAACTTATTTATTCTGATGATATTAAAGATGATGAAAAAATCGAAATTAAATGGATTGATAATAAAAAAGTTTGTACATTAAAATAGGAGGGTTAAATGGCCAAGTTATTTTTTAAATATGGAGCAATGAACAGTGGAAAGTCCACGATGATAATTCAAACGGCTTATAATTATGAAGAGAAAAAAAGAAAAGTAATGTTAATTAAATCAATATTAGATACTAAAGGCGATAATTATATCGTTAATAGAACTAATTTAAAAAGAAAAGTTGATTTATTACTAAAACAAGATGATACAATTATGCATCACTTAAAAACTGTTGATGTTATATTAGTTGATGAAGCCCAATTTTTGACTAAAAAACAAGTAGATGAGCTATACTATATAACGAAAACATTAGATATTCCGGTGTTATGTTATGGATTAAGATGTGATTTTAGAATGCAAGGATTTCCGGGAGCAACAAGATTACTCGAAATTGCTGACCAAATTGAAGAAATTAAAAATATTTGTGAATGTGGCCATAAAGCTACCCAAAATATTCGTTTTGTCAATAATGAAGCTGTTTTTGAGGGTGGTCAAGTAGCAATTGATGGAAAAGATAATGTAACCTATAGCAGTGTATGTGGAAAATGTTATATAGAGTATTATTTAGAATATAAAAGAAAGCAGGCGAAAAAACATGAAGGAGCGTATACTAGAAGTCTTAAAAAATGAGCATGAAGCTAAAACTTTAATCGAAATTAATGATATGCTAGAATTAACAACAGTTGAAGAATATCAAGAATTAATGAAGAATATGGAAGAATTAGTTCAGGATTTTTTAGTGTTTAAAACTAAAAAAGATAAATATTTATTGATGGCTAATTGTCCTGGTTTAAAAATGGGAAAATTATCGGTTAATAAACAAGGCTTTGGTTTTGTAATACTTGATAAAGAAGACGATATTTATATTGATAAAAAAGATTTTAATAATGCTATTCATGGCGATATAGTTTTAGTAGAAGTTTTAAAAAAAGGAATTAAACCCGAAGGTCGAGTTTTAAAAATTGTTAAAAGAGATTTAAAAAATGTCGTTGGAGAAGTAATTATTAAAAATAAAAAAATGATGGTAAAACCCGATGAAGAAAAACTAGATTTGACTATTTATATAAGTGAAGAGACATCTAAAAATTGTGTTGAAGGTCATAAAGTGTTAGTAAGGCTTACAAAAGCTTTAGGTAACCATTGTTACTTAGCCG
>CANQOE010000053.1 GCA_947625315.1 uncultured Bacilli bacterium
ATTTGGCTATTTATATAAGTGATGAAACCTCTAAAAATTGTGTTGAAGGTCATAAAGTGTTAGTAAGGCTTACAAAAGCTTTAGGTAACCATTGTTACTTAGCCGATTGTCTAAAAATTTTAGGCCATAAAGATGATGCAGGCGTAGATATTTTAAGTATTGCGTATAAATATGAAATAGAAGACGAATTTGGAGAAGATGTTTTAAAAGAACTAGATAAAATTCCTAATGAAGTTAAAGAAGAAGAATTAAAAAATAGACGCGATTTAACTAATAAAATGATTTTTACTATTGATGGTGATGATACTAAAGATATCGATGATGCTATAAGTTTAGATATAGATAAAGATACCTATATTTTAGGAGTTCATATTGCCGATGTTAGTCATTATGTCAAAGAAAATACGGCTTTAGGTGATGAAGCTTATAGAAGAGGAACTTCTGCTTATTTAGCCGACACTGTAATTCCTATGTTGCCTCATAAATTATCTAATGGCATATGTTCTTTAAATGAAGGCGAAATTAGATTAACAATGAGTTGTGAAATGCAAATTAATAAAAAAGGAAAAATAATAAGCTATGATATTTTTCCAAGTTTTATTAAATCGCGAAAGAAAATGACTTATAAAAATGTTAATTTAATATTAGAAAAAAATGTTATTCCTGAAGGTTATCAAGAATTTAAAGATACTTTATTAAAAATGCATGAGTTAGCTCAAATTTTAAGAAAAGAAAAAATAAGTCGCGGTTATATTGAATTTGATATTGATGAAGCCAAAATTATTCAAGATAAGGAAGGGCGCGCAATAGATGTTCAAAAAAGAGTGCAAGCCAGTGGTGAAAATTTAATCGAAGACTTTATGATTGCCGCGAATGAAACAATAGCTAGTCATATTGCCAACATGGAATTACCATTTATATACCGGGTTCATGGGGAACCTAATCCCGAAAAAATTGAAGACTTTATGAATTTAGTTAAAGCTTTGGGCTATAGTATTAAAACTAATATTAAAGAAATAACTCCTATTTCTATGCAAAGCTTATTAAATGAATTAAAAGATAAAAAAGAATTCTTTATTTTATCGCATTTGTTATTACGGAGTATGAAAAAAGCAGAATATTCTAAAATCAATATTGGCCACTTTGGCTTAGGAAGTAAAAACTATACTCATTTTACATCCCCAATAAGAAGATATCCAGATTTAGTTGTTCATAGATTGTTAAAAACTTATTTAATAGATAAAGATTTTAGTATGCCAACAATAAATTATTTAGAATCATCTTTAGTAGAAATTGCACAACATTCTATTGAAAGAGAAGTAGCCGCGACTAATGCTGAAAGAGATGTTGTTGATATGAAAATGGCGGAATATATGGAAAGTCATATTGGAGAGGAATATGAAGGTGTTATTAGCTCCGTTACAAACTTTGGCTTTTTTGTAGAATTAGATAATCTAGTTGAAGGTTTAGTACATGTAAATACTTTAAAAGGTGATTATTATAATTATGTACCAGAACTTTTATCTTTAATTGGAAAATCCACGAAAAAGACTTATCGAATTGGTGATAAAGTAAAAATTAAAGTTATCAATGCTTCAAAAGAAACTGCTTTAATTGATTTTGAGTTAGTTGGTGATAATAATGATAGAAATTAAAAATAAAAGAGCTTATTTTGATTATTTTGTTCAAGAAGAAATAGAAGCCGGAATAGTTTTAAAAGGAACAGAAATAAAAGCTATTAGAAAAGGTTCCGTTGATTTAAAAGATACATTTGTAAATATTAAACAAAATGAAGCTTATATTTTAAATATGTATATTGCTAAATATGAGGAAGGAAATATATTTAATCACGATGAGAGAAGAACAAGAAAATTATTACTTCATAAAAAAGAAATAAAAAAATTAAAAGAAAAAATTAAAATGGAAGGATTTACATTAATACCTTTAAAACTATATTTTAAAAAAGATAAAGTTAAAGTTTTAGTGGGTGTTTGTAAAGGTAAAAAACTATACGATAAAAGAGCAAGTCTTAAAGAAAAAGACTTAAAAAAAGAAACAAGTAGATATATTTGATAACTTGTTTCTTTTTAATTAGATATTTTTGGGTACTGCTATACCATTGATAATGTTAAACCATTCATTCTGTCATAAGTATCATAAGCTAAGCCAGTAAATTCAAATACACCACCAAAGCCAGTCTTAGATAAAGTGTATTTTTTACTGTTTTCTAAACTTATAGCCATAGTAGCATGTTGATAACTAGCATATACTGTGCCTTTTTTCTCAACATCAAAAACTTGACTAATTATGATACCACTTCCTGATGGTAATTTTATTGAAGCTCCAAAGCCATTAGAAAAAGTTCTTTTTGATTCTGGAACATTTGAATTTGTGGATGATGATGCATTAGTTGATGGAATGCCAGTAATTGTTGTTCCATCAAGTAAAAATCCAATAACATCGTAACTACGTACTGTTGGGTTTTGAGTCCATTGAAGGGTTACAGATACAAAACAATCATCTGAACAAACTTTACCAATTTTAAAAGTTCTTGCTTTATCTGTAATAGATGTTGCTAAAGGCATTGGTTCTTCTAAGACAACCATATCAAAATCGCCATTCATTAAATCTTTAGCCACAAATCTTTCATAATCACTCATTGTAAACAAATCTTGACTACCTTCCCAGAATAAATTGGTTAATAAATCGTATTCTTCTTTTGAAAAACTTACGCCATTATCATTGGTATAATATATATTTTTAGCTTGCGCTGTGCTTGGCAAAAGCACTAAACCTAGTAAAATTATTGTTAACCATTTTTTCATTTATACTGCTTCCTCCTTCCTACATATTAATCTTAGCATACTTTGAATTTAAAAGAAAAGAACTTAAAAAGTTCAAGAGCATTTTTCTTTAAAATCACATAGTTTTTTCAATATATTATAAATATTATTAATAAAGTTTTCACATTGTCCACTTGTGCATTGTCTTTCTTTTAAATTATAATTTATTAATTCTTGATTATTTTCAACATAAAATAATTTGTCTTGCAATATACGTATTTTTTCCTCCTGATCGGCATTTTTAACTATTACCGACAAATTATAATTTGCAAAACTAACATTGATTGTTTCATTTTTTTCTTCATAATTACACATAAAACCATCATCTTTATTTTCAAAATTTTCTTCAATATAAGCAATTAATTTTTCATATTCTTCAATTAAACTATTTTCATCAACTTTATCATTATTTATTGATTCAACTTTATATTTAAATATATTTTTAAAATTACTTTTGAAATCTTCTTTTGATTCAAGTTTAATTGTTTCAATACCATTATCATAAGTTACATCTATATATAAATTGTTGGCTACATTTTTAATATTTTTGTAATCAATATATATATCATATTGATTATAATCAAATAAATAAACACTTTTACAATTATCACAAGTATATATTTGAACATCATTATTATCTTTATCTTTATAATATAATCTTAAATTAGTAATGTTTGTTTTATTTTCTAAATCACCTAAACTAAAATATAATTTATCCCTTGCTCCAACTAATATACCATTTCTAATTGTAGTATTTTCACCAGTACCACTGATTGTATATACTTTTATTTTATTATAATTATTGGCAAAGAAATAAACACCTAAAGCAATTAAAATTACGACAATTATTATAATTAATTTAATGATTGTTTTATGAAGTTTTGTTTCACTATTATATAATTTCTTTAAAATAGAAATATAATCTTTATTCTTCCTTCTTTCACCAGCGATCATTTCACTGATATCTACTTTAAAAATATCTGCAAGTAAAACTAACGTATCAAAATCTGGACGATTTTCACCACGTTCCCATTTACTTACAGATTGTCTTCTGATATACAACTTATCTGCCAATTGATCTTGAGTTAAATGTGCTTCTTCTCTTAATTGTTTAATAAATTTGCCTATCTTTTCTTGGTCCGCTATCATATATATACATCCTACTTCCTTCTAGTTTAATTTTATCTTAATATTAAATGATAGTCAAGACTTTGTTAGCTATTTGCAAACATTATTTTTTAAAATAATCATAAAATAATAAACATGAATTTAAAATTAAAATTATACCTATAATTACAAATAAAGCATTAGATACAAAGATACTATAAATACCCATTAATATTAATACAATATTACTTAATAAAGTTATATTTAAGTAATTATTATAACTTATTTGGGTTAGTAATCTAGAAATACCAATAAAGATTAAGAAGAATCCTAATATATATCTTAATCCTAAAACTATTTCATTAGCTAAAATAATTAATAAAATACCAATTAATATAGAAGCAATACCAATAGATATATTTACTCCTTTAAAACGAGCTAAATCTTTTAATCTATAATATTCAATTAAAGTTTTAATACCATATACTATTACTAAAATACCAATTATACTTATAGATAATCTAGTAGCTTCATTACTTAAAAAAGTTAAGATAAATCCCAATATTAAATATACTATGGGTAAAATTAAATTTTTTTCTTCTGTAGGTTGTTTGGAAGGTTTAATTACTTGATTTTTCATTTTATCATTCCTCTAGTTAATTATATAACGTTTTTTTAAATTAAGCAAGATTATAAATTGAATATTTATTTTAGGTGTGTTATAATTGTTTTAAGAATAAGGAGGAACATAAATGATTGATGAATTAACAATGAATAATATTCTAAAAACTTTTGATATTAATTCGAGTATTTATGGACCTAGTATTTATTCTAATAAAGATAAATTTGGTTTAGCTATGGATATAAAAGATAGTGTATATGGTTATTTAACAAGAATAATTTTATTAGATACTATTGAAGATACCCAAGAATTTTTAAATAAATATAATTTAGCTTTAAATATAAATGAAGTTAAAATAAGTTTAGATAATTATGAAAATAAAGAAGTTAAAGTTTTATTTACGTATAATGATGTAGAACTTACTTTAAATGATTTACAAAATTTTGAAGATTTTAAAAAGAAACAAGAAGAAAATAAATATCATGATTTAAAAGAAGTTTATTTAGCAAATATTACTTATTTAACTAAATATTTAAACGACTTAAATAATTTAATATATGATACTTTATTAAATAAACAAAAATTAAAAAGACAAGAGAACGATTTAAAATTTGCTTTAATTGAATATTTAGCCGTTTATTATGATAAAAGAGGAAAATATCCGAAAAAAGAAATAATTTCGGAAGATATTAAAAATAATTTTGATAATGATTTTTATTTAAATAAAATTAAAGAATTAGAAAATAAAGATATAGAAGAAATTAAAAAATATTTAGAAGAATTAATTAAAATAATTAAAGATACCGAATTAAATGAAAAATATTTAATTAGTTTATATTCTAATATTATTTATAAATATAATATTGAAATATTAAAAAAACAAATAGATTTTGTTAAAAGAAAAATTAAGTCTGAAAAGAATTTTAGCGTTAAAGGTAGTAAATTACACAATATTGATGAAGAATTAAAATCTTTTTTAACGGGACAAGAAAAACCATTAGAAATGAATAAATTTATTGAATTAAATAGAAAAGAAATTAATGATAAATATGCCAGAATTTTAGATGTTAAAGATGCTTATAAAATAATTACGCATAATGATTTAATATTGCCGGATATTAAAAAAGAACATAGAGAAGCTTTGGATATTGCCCAAAAATATTTTGCTAATTTAAAAGAAGAAGAAAAAAGTGCTTTAATATTATATAATTCTTTTTATCAAGATATAATTGATTATATAGAAGATAAAGGAATAAAGGATATTGAAAATAACTTTAATTTAAATTACTATTATAAAGAAATGGAAAATATAGCTTATGATAGTAAAAATATTCAAGTTAGTAAATATTTTAATATTATTGATTTTAAAAATATAAAAACATTTATTAATTCTTTAGAAGAAATTGGAAAAATAATTAAAAATACTTTTTTTAAAGTAGATGGATTAAATAATTTATTTTTAATTAATCGCGTTAAAAAATTAAAAGAATTATCATTTAAGAATGTGGGAAAATTAGAAGATAATTATATTGTTAATAGTGAAGTCCCTTTAAAAATAATGTATATACCTTTAAAGTTAAGTATAGATAATGCTAAACAAATAGAAATAATTAATACTGATTCGGTTTATATAGAAAATACAATGGAAGAAGAACCTAATAAACAAATAGTAAATATTTATGAAAAAGTAAACAAAAATAAGAAAAAAGATGATATAATAATTACAAGCGATTTAAAATTAGTTAATTCTATTAACTATGGCTTCTTAGAAATAAAAGGTGATATTAATGAATAAAGAAATATTTTTAAAACAATTAAAAAAGAATTTAAAATATTTAACGAGAAGAGAAAGAAATGAACAATTAGTCTATTATGATAATTTAGATAATTATGATTTAGACCCTTTAGAAGAAGCTAATAAAATATATGAAAAATTAGGTTTAAAAACCAAATTATTTAATATTAGTTTAAAAGATGCCATAAGTAATATAATTAAAGCTCTAAGAAGTAAAGATAAGGATTTAATCGGCAGTGTTATTTTCTTTTTTCTTTATTTACTTTTATTAATTATTTTAATTAAAATACCTTTTATATATATAAGAGATATTCCTGTATCGATATTTACCGAATTTTTTATGAATGATAATAATTATTATTTATATGTATTTATTTTAGATATTATATATGCGATAACGACTATTTTAATATTTATTAGATTAATTAAGAAAAAAGGTGAACAATTACAAAATAAAAAAGCCTCAAAATGAGGTTTTTATTTATGTTCAAAGTAGTTTAAACCAATAGCATTCCTTATTTCTTGTAGAGTTTCTTGAGCTTTAAGACGTGCTTTTTTGCTACCTTCTTCTAATATTTGATAAACTAAATCAAGATGTTGTTCATAGTAAGCTCTTCTTTTCCGAATAGGAGTTAAAATATCTTCTAAAACATTGTATAAAAACTTTTTAACAACAACATCGCCTAAGCCACCTTTTTGGTAATGATTTTTTAATTCTTCAAGATTTTGGTATTCAGGTAAAAATTTAACAAAATGTTTAGGAGTAGCAAAAGCATCAAGAAAAGTAAATACGGTATTACCTTCTATTTGACCAGGATCACTAACTTTAATATGATTAGGGTCAGTATACATACTCATAACTTTAGTTTTTAAAGTGGCACTATCATCAGATAAATAAATGCAATTATTTAGAGATTTACTCATTTTTGAGCCTTTACCATCAATACCCGGCAAGCGAATGCAAGCTTTATTGTCGGCAAGGATAGCTTGAGGCATTTTTAAAATATCACCATAAATAGAATTAAAGGTATGAACTATTTCTTTACATTGTTCGATTAATGGAAGTTGGTCTTCCCCAACTGGGACTAAATCAGCTTTAAAAGCCGTAATGTCGGCAGCTTGAGAAATAGGATAAGTTAAAAAGCCAACAGGTACATCTTCTTTAAATCCTCGCTCTTTTATTTCCGTTTTAATAGTAGGATTTCTTTTTAGACGAGCAAGAGTTACTAAATTTAAATAATAATTTGTTATTTCCGTTAATTCGGGTACTTGCGATTGCACAAAAATTGTTGTTTTTTGAGGGTCTAAGCCAACAGATAAATAATCTAGAGCCACTTCTATTAAACTCTCATGAATCTTTTTAGGATCGCGAGCATTATCAGTTAAAGCTTGTAAGTCGGCCATGAAAACATATAACTCATATTGACCACTTTCTTGAAGTTCTACGCGATTTTTTAATGTACCAGCATAATGACCTAAATGTAATTTCCCTGTTGGT
>CANQOE010000054.1 GCA_947625315.1 uncultured Bacilli bacterium
TAGATATATTATACTACATATGTTCAGTAACATTTTAACTAATGAATATCGGTAACATTTTAATTAAAGATTAACAAGCTATTTTTAAAAACTTGCTAAGAATTTATAAATATGTTATAATTAATCTAGAAATTAAGGGAGGTTTATTTTATGAATCAAAAATTATATATGATAATACCTAATAAAATAAAAATTAGACCTTCAGGCCCTGTATATAATGATGATATATGTGAATATGTTTTTCATAATGAAGAGATTTCCAAAGAATATTTAGAACCTATATTTTTTGATAATACAAATGAATTAAAAAAATGGTTTTTAAGTCATGTAGGCTGGACAATTTCCAAAATATATTTAATTGAGTATTTAACTAATTTTGAAAATGTAAGCGATGTTATTAAAATAAGTGATCTAAATTATAATAATCAAAACTATTACACTGCTGTTAATAAAAATTTAATTATTAAATATATTAAAGATGAAAAAAATTGGCAAGAATGTAATTATATTTTAGAGGGATATCATTTATATTATTTTAGCCAAATTTATCAGGTTTTACAAACAAAAGGCTTTAACTTAGATAATGTTTATATAAATAACCATGATCGAATTTCCAGTTTTGATATCTTAGATAAAAGAGGAGAATATGCTAAAGAAAGAAACATATGGAAAGCCATAAATAGCCTAAGATTAAAAGCAACTGATCCCCTTTCTGCATCAGAAACTTTAGAAGAAAAAGAACTTTTAAAAGATTTAGAAAATTTAAAACAAAATGCAAAATTAGTAAGAACTAAACCAATCATATATTATCCAGATAATTCAATATAATTTTATATTTTAAGATAAATTTTGCAATTTAAAAAATAAATATCCAAATTATAAATTAACAAGATTTTATTTATCTTTATCTTCTACATTTATCTCTTTAATCTTTTCATTAACCCACAAATCTAGTTTATTCTTTAAAGGCAAAAAGCCATTCTCATCAATTTTTACCGTACTACTACCATCTAATTTAAAATTTAAATCTTTAATCGAAAGTTTCAATTGTTTATGTTCTTCATCGACCCCAATTACTTTAACATACAAAGTTTCATTTAAATTACAATAATCTCTTACATTTTTAACAAAGCTTTCACTAATCTGCGAAATATGAATTAACCCATCATATTCCTCATCAACCTTCACAAATATGCCATACTCTTTAAATCCTGTAACGACACATTTAACAATATCATTAATTTTATACATTTTATAACACCATTAAAATTATACCATATTTTTCTTTACAATAAAAGTTTTTTTAAGTATAATATCTTTAGGTGACACAAATGGAAGCAAAAATAAAAGACTTATTAAATGATTTAAAACCCTACATTAACCAAGATGGGGGCGATATAGAATTTATTAAATACGAAGATAATTATGTATTTATAAAATTAACTGGCGCTTGTGCTAAATGTGCTAACATTGACACAACCCTTAACTTAGGTATTGAAACCTACCTAAAAAGAGAAATCCCCGAAATTGAAGGAGTTATCAACGTCGAGTTATAACTCCTTTTTCATTATCCATTCAATAACTTCAATATTTCCATATTTTCTAATTTCTAAATAAGCTTCTTTTAAAAATATTTCATAATCTTGCGCTTTTTCAATTATAGGCACTAACTTTTCTTCCTCTTCTTTTTTATTCATAATTGCTTCATATAAATCAAAATAATACGTTGGATAAATTAATCTTGCGTACAATAGCGACAAACTATATAAAGTATATCTTCTTTGTTTTAAAGCTATCCTTAAATAAGATAGAGCATCTTCTCCTTCAAAAAAAGCACTTTTTATATATTCGGCAATATCTCGAACTTCTAAATCAAAGATAAAACTTAAAGGATTATAATAATTTAATTGATAATTGGGAAATTTAATTCTGCGATGAGCCAAACAAACTCTATCTAAACTAGAGGGTTGATAGTTTTCAATCGTATTATTGACATAACTTATCGCATTTTCTCCTAAACCAACATAATAACTAAAACTATTTAAAACAACATCTTTTTCTTTCCCGAGTTCATGAACTTGATATTCAAAATAATCGATTTTATCACTCCAAAGTTCTGCCCAAGCATTGCGATACAATCTACTTTTAACGGGGCTTAATATCAAAATATCATTTAATTTAAACATTTCATTTAAACTTACTTCTTCATTTTGTTTTCCCAGGGGATGTAACAAGACATAGTTTTGATTATAAGCATTAGTTACCACTTTATTAAAACGATTAACAATTATATCATGAACTAAAATATTCTTGCGCTTTAATTCGTAAGTAATTTCCATAATATCGTTAATCTCCGCTTCCGTTCTTCTTAAAACGACAAAATAAAAGGTATCATTTCCAATCTGAAAACGATAATCTTCACCCCAATTTTCTACTTCTAAAATATTTAAATTATAATAATAATTAAGTGTATCTTTCATTATAATCACTATTAAAATATATGATTATTCTTCATTATCTTGCGTATTTTTTATTTTTTTATTTTCTTGAAAATCTTTTAAATATTCTTTTAAATTAACTGCAATATTTTCGGGAATAATTTTACTTATTTCTTTAATATCCGCTTCTTCTAAAGCTTTAATACTGCCAAAAGTTTTAATTAATTCTTTTCTTCTTTTTTCCCCAATACCTTCAATATTATCTAAAACACTCGCAATAGCCCCTTTACTTCTAATTGTTTTATGATAACTAATTGTATATCTATGCACTTCATCTTGCATTCGCGTCAAATAATGAAATACATTGCTATGCGGATCTAATTCGATAGTATGATAACCCCGACTATCAATTAAATCATTAGTTCTATGTTTACTATTTTTTCTTAGACCACAAACACGTATATTTAAATTAAGGTCATTTAAAACTTCTTGACAAGCATTAATTTGGTTAATCCCTCCATCGACAATTATTAAATCAGGCATTTCACTTTTTTCCATTAAAGCGCGGTAATAACGCCGATATATAACTTCTTGCATCGTATGATAATCATCATTTTTATCTAAACTTATTTTATATTTACGATATTCACTCTTATCAGGTCTTCCATTTTTATAAACAACCATACAACTTACTGTAAAAGAACCAAATAAATTAGAATTATCAAATAAATCAATACGATCTAACTTCTCTAAACCAAGTATAATCTTAAGTTCTTCATTAGCCCCCTCTATTTGTTCTTCTTTAACTAATTGCATTTCTAATTTATTATTAAAATTAATTTGCGCATTTTGTTTAGCTAAATCAACTAAACTTTTCTTCTTTCCCTTTTTAGGATTAACAAAATTAGTTTTAAGTAATTCACTTAAAATAGGTAGAGATTCTTTTTCCATAATTAATATTTCTTTAGGAACTTCATGATGCATATAAAAATTCATAAGATAATTATCTATTTCATCATCTATTTCACTTATTATCGGAAATATCTCGGAATGTCCTCCGATTAACCGATTATTTCTCAAAAATAAAATTTGCATACTAATATAGCCTTTATCAAAATAATAACCAACGACATCCCGATCAATAAAATCATGAAGTTCCATTTTTTGTTTGTCGGCAATAATATCAATATAATTTAATTCTTTTTTTAATTCTAAAGCTAATTCAAAATTTAAAGCATTGCTATATGCTTCCATCTTTTTAATTATTCTATCTCTTAAAATATCGGTATTCCCTCTTAAAAAAGCTAATATTTCTTCTTCCATCCTCTTTAATTTAGCTAAATCTACATTATGTTCACAATAACCTAAACATTCGCCAATATGATAATATAAACAAACTTTTTTAGGCATCGTATCACATTTTTTTAAAGGATACAATCTATTTATAATACTCACTATTCTTCTAGCCGCATAAGCATTAGGATATGGTCCAAATAATAATTTTTTATCTTTTTTCTTAACACTTAAATAACGCGATACTTTTACTTTAGGATAAGGTTTATCAATATATTCAATATAAGGATAACTCTTATCATCTTTAAGTAAAATATTATACTTAGGGTTATAATGTTTAATTAAATTAAATTCTAATAAGAAAGCTTCTAACTCACTACTAGCGACAATATATTGAAAATCGGCAATTTCACTAACCATTTTTGCCGTCTTCCCTGTATGAGGCCGATTAAAATAAGAACTGACTCTTTTCTTTAAATCTTTAGCTTTACCTACATAGATAATAACCCCATCTTTATTCTTCATTTGATAAGAACCTGGTAAATGTGGCACTAACTTTAATTTATCTTTAAACATAATTTCACCCTCTTTCATTTAATATTATACTACAAATTTTTAAAATTTTAAGGTATAATTATAAAAGAAGGTGAAATTTATGTTAATTAATACTTATACTTTAGAAATTAAGAAATCTAAATTTATTGCTTATTATTATACTGTTAATAATTTGGAAGATATCAACAATATATATGAAACATTAAAAAAAGAACATAAGAAAGCACGTCATCTTCCTTATGCTTATAAAATAAATAATCTAGTTAAAAAAAGCGATGATAAAGAACCAAGTAACACTGCAGGTACTCCTATTTATAGTATCATCGAAAAAAATAATTTAAATAATTGTTTAATTGTTGTAGTTCGCTACTTTGGCGGCATTAAATTAGGCAGTGGTGGTCTATTTCGGGCTTACTTAAAAAGTGCTAGTCAAGTTATTCTAAAATAATTCTATCTTCATTAACTGGTTTATTTCGCTCAACCATTGCTGTATAATTTCCAATTATTGCTCCTGTTGCTACTGTAACACTTACAAATACTATTATCAATATACATAACTTTTCTACAAATTTTAAATCCATAAAATCACCTACATATCTATTATTAGTATAACTAAAAATTTTAAAATAAACAAGTTTTTTCTAAATAAACTTCTTCTAGTTTACATAAAAATATTATTATTTGTTCCTGTATAGTTACCAGTTTCCTTAAAATTAGAGAAATTATTAAAATTTAGGGGTTCATTACTTATATTTTGGTTATTTATATTTTGACTATTTATATTGGAATTTATGGTATTCATATTGTAATTATTTAAATTAGGATTTACTCCATTATTCAAATTATTGAAATTCCCATTGGAATTTATTCCATTATTAAAGTTGTTTATAGAAGGATTTATTATCCCAATATTTCCTATATTACTTTTTTCTTTATAAATAGGAACATCCCCTTCTTCCCCAATATCTACTTTAATATCTTTTTCACTATTCCAATAATTAGAAACATCACAACTCGCGGAGAAAGGTCTTGGATTAGGCATTTCCATCCGACAAATCATCGGTATTTTAAATGCGGTTCCAAAAGCTACACAAGTACCAGGTTGTAATATTTTCATTTTTTCAATAACATCACTACTAATATTAGGAAGCATTTCTTCAATATATTTAATATCTTTAGGGTGAGTCATTTTAAAAATTAAGAAGTTAGATACTTGAGCAATAACTGTATCACTTATTTCTACTGGTCTTTGACTAATAATATCTAAAATTACGCCATATTTACGACCTTCTTTAGCTACCCGGTCAAATATATTATAGCCAAGTAAGAATACATCATTATCTTGTTGTACATAACGGTGAGCTTCCTCTAAAAATAAATGGAAAGGAACTGTTGCGCGATTCGCATTTTCTTTGGCAAAATCAAATATTAATCGCGAATATATTTTAACAATAGCTTTAGCATAAGCATCATCTAAAGTTTCTAAGTTAATATTTATAATTTGGGATTTTTTATTATTTAAAGTAACTAAAGAAGTAATAAATTCCCGATAAGTTACATTATCATCACTAAAGAATTGGGCTAAATTACTATGTAAAATAGTATTTAATCTTACCTTTAATAATTGAGCATCATCATGCATATTTTTATTTTGATTAAAGCCTTCACTAATCAAAGTAAAATCTAAAGCTTTAGCAAAAACCCCTAAACTAAAGACAGCCCCTTCAGGTTCTTGCATTTCGTCCATATTTTCATCAATAAATTTTAAAATATATTCGGTAATTAATACTTCTTCTCCAAAACGGCCATGGGAATCAATAGCAAAACATTCACTAAAAGAACGCGTATAACCTAAACCAGGTATTTCCGTATCAAAATTAAATTCTTTAGTATGACATGTATCAATTATCGTAAATATATCATCTTTCTTTTGCCTTGTTGTACTTTGAGAATATAAAATTGTAATTAACGCATTAGCTATGATATGATTTTTATAGTTATTAGCTTCCGGTGTATCACTAGCAAATATTTTGGCATACTTTAAAGCCCGTTCTATAATTGTCAATTGAGAATGTTTATCAGCTTGTAAAAGAATTGCTATATCATCAACTTTTAATAACTTTAAGGGAATATTTATTTGCACATCACTTTCATCCCTAACTCGAGAAGTTACAAATTTATAATTATAATTAGGATTTAATTTATTAATATTTTTAAAAGCATTTTTATATTCCCCAAAAGAATCAAAGAAGATTAAATTAGCATTATAAGCCAAAGCATTCTTATTATTCATAATATTTTGGACAATTCTTGATACTCCACAAGATTTACCGGAACCAGAGTTTCCAAATATACATAAATGATTGGCAAATAAATCGTTAATATTGGGACATACTTTAAAACCTTTATAAGTCGCGGATTCTCCTAAAACAAAAGTTTTATCTGATTCTCTTCCTACTAATTCTAATAATTCTTCGGTATTAATTATTCTAATCGTACTATTTAAACTAGCTTTACGAAGAAGACCATTGTTATATCTTCCATTGATATATTCTCCTAAAAAACGTACTTCAATTTTATCATCGCGAATTTCCACAATTTCTCCAAGTAACTTTTGGCCTTCATGTTCAAATATTAAATGTAAATTTAATAAATCTCCTTCAAAATTATTCACACCTTTATTTTCGATATAAGCTATATTATCGGTTATATAAAGTATCTTCCCAAACATTTTTATCCTTCCAATCGTTATTATCTATTATAAGTCTATCATAACTTCATCAATTTCGCAATATTTTTCTTTTAAAAAAACTCCTTTAGGAGTTAAGATATTAATTTTATTTCATTAGTTTGTAAATTAACATAAGATTCTTCTTTATAATATTTTTTATTTACAGGATTAGTTAATTTTTCTTCTAATATTTTATTTTCATATAAATCTTTTAAATAGACAATCTCCTTACATAATCCTTTATTATAACAATTTTTAGCTTCAAATAAAAATTCTTCTTCTACTACTTTTATTTCCTCTTTATTATTATTATCAATTATTTTATATATAGTAGGAGCTATAATTAAACCTAAGATTATCCAAATTGTTAAACTAATTACTTTGACTTTCATAAGAACCTCCATAATAATTTTTAACAAATTCATCGCGATATTCTAAAATATTATCATTTTTTATTGCTGTTCTTAAATCTTTAGTTAAATTAACTAAAAAGTTAATATTATGAATTGAAAGTAAACGCGCTCCAAAAGTTTCATCAGAGGTAATTAAATGTTTTATATAAGCTTTAGTATAAAGTTTACAAGCATAACATTGACAAGTAGGATCTATTGGGGTAAAATCTTCTTTATATTGGGCATTTTTTAGATTAATTTTCCCATATTTCGTATAAGCATGACCATGACGAGCTAAACGCGTTGGGGAAACACAATCAAAGATATCAACCCCCCTAATGGTATTTTCAATAATATCAATAGGGGGGAACCGTCGGGAGCCGTTACATAGGACTCGGACGAAATATTCGAAAACCCGCC
>CANQOE010000055.1 GCA_947625315.1 uncultured Bacilli bacterium
ATTTAATTTCTATTTTACAATATTTTTTATTAAATGTCCAAAATTTTGTGTCCTAATATCTATTCTAGCACCAATATACTTATAGTTTTAAAAACCAATTACTATAGATAAAATTATAATATAATAATCTTGTTATTGGTATTGAAGGGGGATAGTCTATGAAATGTTTTAGATCAACATCTATTAATACAATACAAAGGGTTTATACAGAAGGCATAGTACCAGCTTGTGGACGAAATTCTAGATTAATTGGCGATAATAGAAAAAAAGTATTTTTTTCAGAAGGTTATCAAGGTACCATAGCTCTTTTAATTGATTTTAACATTGTATATAATAAAATAAAAAATAATAGAATGCAACTTTCTGATAAAGAATTATACTCAAAAGTTATTAATTCCCAAAATATAAGAGAATTTTTAGGAGAAGGGGTTTATTTAACCTTTGACAGTGAAAATGTTACGAACGAAAATAACGAAGTCGATGGATTTACAAGTGAAAAAATAAATACTGATTTATTAGAAGTAGCAATAATTGTAAACATTAATGATGGCACTTTTTCATATTCTAGATTTGATGTAGTTCATTTTATGATGGCTCAAACAAATTATAATGACATAATTTATAGTGGAATTAAATGGCCAAATATTAAATTGTATGAAAAACATAATCAAAAGTCCGAAGAAGAAAAAATTAAAATAAATCAATTAAAAATAAAACAGTATTATGAAGAAAATCAAAATTTAATAAATAAATTCCGAAATAATCAGTATAAGCTCGTATATGTTCCGTTAAGTAAATTTATTAACGAAATATATATAAATAAAGAAAAACAAGAATCATTCAAAAGATAATAAGTATTAAAAAAATAATTTTTAGGAGGAAAAAAATATGAAAGAAGAAATACTTAATTTTTATAAAAAAACAAGTTTATATACTAATTTAGGATTATATAAAGATTTTGCTATAAATTTGCCTAATGATATAAAAGAATTATGCCTATTACAAAGAAATCAAATCATTCATCCTTTTGATTTGTGTGATGAAAAAATGCGAAATGATCCCAATTCTTTTTATGGTGATATGACTAAAGTTACCAAAACTAGTTTAAACTTTGAAAATGATTTATTCCCTACAGCTCAATCTATGTTAGCAGAACTTTTAAGAAGAAACGAGAATTATTCTAAAGATAGAAAAATAGAAGATAAAATTCATGTATGTTGTAGAGAACAAGCAATTTTACTTGCCAGTATTTTAAAAGCAAAAGGCTTTTCTGCACGTGTTAGAAGTGGTTTCGCCACTTATTGCAATTTAACAAATAAAGAGGCCGGTGATCATTGGATATGTGAATATTATAATGATCAAGAAAAAAGATGGATTCTAGTAGATGCTGATATGTATTTTGATGAAGAAACATTATTAGAGTACCATATTGATTTTAATTTATTAGATATACCAAGAAATAAATTTATATTTGGAGCAGAAGCTTATTTGGGTTTAAGAAAAGGAAAATATAACGCTAACGAAATTTACTATGCATCATCTCCAAAAACTATAGGTATTAAAGCAGCTTTACACGGCTTATTTTACGATTTTCATTCACTTATGAATGACGAAATAATATTTTTACATTTACCTAAGTACATTTTAGATAAAAATTTAAATTTAACAGAAGATGAATTAAAAGAATTAGATGATTTAGCAAATTTAATGCTAGAACCAGATGTTAACTTTTTTAAACTAAGAGAAATTTGGAATAATAATCTCAAGTATAGAATAATGTCAGGTGGATTAAATGGCTAAAAAATATTTCAAATTTATTTAAATTATGTTATAATAAATAACCAACAAGGAGGAATTTTACTTATGGAGAATATTATAGAACTAATTATGGAGAGAATAAAAGAACCTAAAATAATTAATATTGCTAATACATTTGGATTAAAGTATAACAATTATACCTTAAAAAAGCTAAAAAAGAATTTAGTTAATGCTTTTGAAATTTCTAATAATTTAATTTATTTTTATCCTTTAAATGATGGTTTTCCAACCTGTAGATTTGCTTTCTATAAAAATGGAGAATTAGTATTAGATAATAATAAAGAATATAGCCAAATAACTAATTTAGACGAAATTATTTTACAAATGGTTAGAATATTTAATCAAGCTCTTGACAGGGAAATAGTTTTAAATCCTTATTGTTTTATGCTTGAATTAACCGATAAAGTTTGTAAAGATTATCAAGGCAAAGCCAATTTAATAATAACTAATAAAGCTATTATAAATCCAAAATTAAATGTCCATAATTTTGCTGAAGCTAATAAATATTTCATTAATCAATTTCTTGACCATTTTATCGGCTGGAATTTTGGCGTATCTGTAAATAGAAGTGAAATATTAAAACAAGAATTAGAAGAATTAAATAGCAAAGTTATTAATATGGGCATTAGAGAATATGCAGGTACTGGTTTTGAAGTATATGGTACTACTGATGAAGTTAAAAATGGTTTACAACATTATGAATTACCTACAGAAAAAATCCGTACAAGAGCAAAATAAATATATAATTTTAAATAAAAAAGGGAAACATACTTGTCAAAAAATTTCTTTTATGGTATTATGTATACAGATGAAGGAAACTTCATAAAATAAAAAAGGATACATTTGAATGCGTAATCAAATGCTTCCCTTAATGGGTTGCATCTGAAATCAACAAAAGTTGAAATCAGATGCTTTTGCTATTTTAGAAGTAAAACGATTACAACTAAGAATAGGAGTAATATTATAATAAATTGAGAAAATTCTCTTTTTGTCATAAATACCACCACCTTTCATTTATTTTTTGACAATTGAAAGGGAAAGCATCTGATATTTTCAAATGTATCTATATACATTATACTAAACTTTTAGTTTATATGCAAGGAAATAATTAATTTAAAATAAAATACTTGTCGAATATTTTTTTTATGGTGTTTTGTATCTAGATGAAGAAACTTCATCAGATGTTTTTATTATCTAAATAGTGTTGGTACTATTTTTATTAATAGTATTAAACAAACATAGTAATTTTTTAGTCTTATATTAAAATTTAAAAGAATTTAATAGTTTAAAAATTTTTTAATTTATGTTATTATATTTATAACGAGGTGTTTCTTATGAAAAAAGTTTTAAAAGTTTTAGTAATGATTATTTTAACTATTATTCTTTTTACTGAATCTTTAATTCTTCTAAATCTTATTCCCTTAAGGGAAACTATTAACAATAAAATAATTAAAGACGCTGTTGTATCTCTTGATTTTGAAAAAATAATTGAAGATAATCCTCAACTTGAAGAAGAATTAAATAAATCTTTAGAACCTATTTATGAAGTTACCAGAGAAGTAGGCCTTAAAGATGAAATAGTTCTAAAAATTTTAAATATTAAAGAAGTTAAAGAAATAATGGGTAATGTTTTAGATAATCTAGTTGTTAGTGTAGTTACTACTCAAGAACAAAAGCTTTTAGATAATGCTGATTTACAAAAAGTTATAAGCGATGCGATAGATGATATAAATGCTACCAAATTATACGAGATTAAACCCGAAACTAAAGCTAAAATCTTAAATGCTGTCAATGAAACATATTTGGAGTTACAAGATTTAATTCCTCAAACTAATCTTATTTTAGATAATTTACCCACTGAATATCAACCAATATTAAATACTATTCATTTAATATTCTCCAATCAATTTTTATATTTTAACATTATTATAGTAGTTCTTAGTCTATTATTTATAATATTATTAAATTTAGACCATTTTAAATGGCTTAAAATATCTTCTTTAATATGCTTAGTTGCTACAGTTATTAACTTTGTTATTGCTTCACTTTTATATTATATTAATAGTACTATAATTTTTAAAGGACATAATTATTTATATACCATCCTTTTAAAATTTATTAATTGTGATTTCTTAATTTCAATATATCTTATAGTTATCTTAATAATTCTTTTAATAATTTATCGTTTAATAAATAGAAAGTTAAAAAATAAAGAAGTTACCAATTAAAAAAAGAACTATTAAAAGTTCGAATATTTGAATTTGGAACAATTGTAAAAGATAGTTACAATTTAGTAAATTGATTTAAAAAATATCATGTATAATAAAATTGGAGGTAAGTGTTATAAATGAATTATTTAGGTAGTAAAGAAATAGAAACAGAAAGATTAATTCTAAAAGCTCAAACAATTAAAGAACAAAAAAGATTATGGGAAATCTTAATGATGCCAGAAGTAAACAAATACTTTTTAACAGTACCTTCAAAGTTTAAAGAAAATTTACTAGATTGGAATAAACAAGAAGAATATTATAAAATCGATATGGAACATGCAAATGATCCTGACATATTTAGATGGAGCATTTTTCTAAAAGATACCGGTGAATGTATAGGAAGAGTTTCGTGTCACGAAGCTCATGATGAAGATTCTAGTATTGCAGATCCTAGTATAAGAGGAGTAAGTTGGTTAATAGATCCTATCTTTCAAGGAAAAGGTTATGCTACTGAAGCCGCAATTGCCATGATAGATTATATGTTTAAAGAAGTAGGCATAAATGAAATTAGAACTGGAGCAGCTATTGTAAATCCTGCTTCATGGATGATAATGGAAAAATTAGGATTTGTTAGACAAGCTAAAACTAAAATGGTTAAATACACATTTTTAGATGAACTAATAGAAGATTATTCATATATTCTTACTAAAGAACAATGGTTATCTTTAAACGAGCAAAAGTGTAAAAGATAGCAGCATCCAGTGAAGATTTTATTGAAATATTAACAATACAAATCGAACTAAAATAGTTCGACTAAAATACAATTTGGAGCGAATATAGTTATCTACAACTTTTACTAACTAAGGTTTGATGTATAGTAAATCAATCTTATTTTAGCACCACAATATTCATTTTCAATATAATAATATTATATATTATTTTAAAAATATCATCAATGCTTTCGTTCGCTTTTCGTTCACTTTTCGTTCACTATATTTTTAAAAATCAAATTACAAAAATTATTTATCAATCTATTCAGCAACTTTTCAGCAACCCATAAATTTAAAACAACCAAAATCTTGAATTATCCACTATTTAAAAGTAAGTAATATCCAATTTATAAAAATTTAATAACATTTTAGCGTAAATAGTGATAATATCTATAATTTTTTTGAATATTTTGTTTTATGACAAGTATATCAAAATAATCCTATGGGGATTTTTATTAAAATAAAAAATCATCTTAATATAAAGATGAAATATATTTGAATGCCCGAATAATTCGAACAGAAACATCACTGGAGGGGCCTACCAGATTTGAACTGGTGATGGGGGAGTTGCAGTCCCGTGCCTTACCACTTGGCTAAAGCCCCAATAAATAATATGCTAATTTAACTAGCAATATTATTTTATTATAATAAAGATATTTTGTCAATTATTTTAATTGAATTTTTCATATAACAATCTAATTCGGCCATTTTTAGTTTCAATTAAACCTTCTTCTTTTAAATTTTTTATTTCCCGCATCATAGCACTGCGATCCACCGCTAAATAATCAGCTAAAGTAGAATAGGTATAGGGAAGATATATCGTATTAGTTCCTCTTTTTTTGGAAATGATATTAAAATATTCAAGTAATTTATTTCTAATTCCTTTTTTAGTTAATATTTCAATGCGTTCATTTTTTTCTTGCATTTTCTCCATTAAAATCATTAGTAAATTTTTTACAAAATTATTATAATATTGTTTACTATTTTCTTGATAATTGACAATATGTTGATAATCTATTAATATAACTGTTGATTCTTCTTTAGTAATTAATTCATATTCGTTATTATTTAGAGAAGATAAATAAGAACCAAATACATCATTATTTTCTAATTCTTCAATTAAAGTTCTATTCCCATTATGGTCAATTTGTACAATTTGTAAATATCCTTTAAGAACTATTCCAATAATATTATCACTTTTAATATTGTTTAAAATAGTCAAATTTTCTTTAAATGTAAAGGTATTTGCTTCTAACAATTTCAAGAGTTTGGCCTTATTTTGGCCTTTGATATTCATAAATAAATCCATTACTTTACACCTCTTTTAAAAAATTATAACAAAAAAAGTTAAAAGTTGCAACTGCAACAAAAAAAAAAATAAATTTATGCTATAATTTTTATTGTAGGGAAGAGGAGTGTATGAAAAATGAAAATAATTAAAAGAGATGGACATATGGTTGATTATTGTCCTGAAAAAATAGAAGCTGCTATAATGAAAGCTAATAATGAAGTAGAAGAAGATGATCAAGCATCTGCGACTCAAATTAGAAATATAATTAAATATATTGAAGGTTTGGGTAAAAAAAGAATGCTTGTTGAAGATATTCAAGATATTATTGAACGTAAATTAATGCAAATAGGCAAATATGAATTAGCTAAAAAATATATTACTTATCGTTATACTCGGGAATTAGTTCGTAAAAGTAATACAACTGATTTAGCTATTAAAGAATTAATTGATGGGGAAAGTGAATATTGGAATACCGAAAATTCTAATAAAAATGCTCGTATTGTAACTACCCAAAGAGATTATCTAGCCGGTATTACATCTACGGATATTACGCGTCGTTTTTTACTACCCGAAGATATTGTTAAAGCTCATGATGAAGGTATAATTCACTTCCATGATGCCGATTACTTTGCCCAAAATGCTTTACATAATTGTGATTTAATAAATCTAGAAGATATGCTTCAAAATGGAACTAATATCAATGGTGTTATGATTGAAAAACCTCATAAATTCTTAACGGCTATGACTATTGCAACTCAACTTATTACCGCGGTTAATTCTTCACAATATGGGGGAGCAACAATTACTTTAACCCATTTAGCTCCTTTTGTTAGAGAATCTTATAATCGTTATTTAGATAAATATAAAAAACGTAAAATGTCTAAAGAATTATGTGAAAAGTATGCTAAAGAAGATTTAGCTAAAGAAATAACAGATGGAGTTCAAACTTTCCAATATCAAATTAATTCGATGACTACTACCAATGGTCAAGCACCTTTCTTAAGTGTTTGTATGTATTTAGGTGAAACCGAAGAATATAAAGAAGAACTAGCTATGATAATTGAAGAAGTATTGCATCAACGTATTCAAGGTATGAAAAATGAAGCTGGAGTTTATATTACACCTGCTTTCCCAAAACTTTTATATATCTTAGAAGAAGATAATATTCATGAAGATAGTAAATATTGGTATTTAACTAAATTAGCCGCTGAATGTACTGCTAAAAGAATGGTACCAGATTATATTTCTGAAAAAATAATGAAACAATTAAAGATTGATAAAAATGGAAATGGCCAATGTTATCCATGTATGGGATGTCGTTCTTTCTTAACTCCGTATGTTGATGAGAATGGCAAACCTAAATATTATGGTCGTTTCAATCAAGGTGTTGTAACTCTAAACCTTGTTGATGTTGCTCTATCAAGTGATAAAGATGAAGAACTATTCTGGCAAATCATGGATGAAAGATTAGAGTTATGTCATCGGGCTTTACAAGCTCGTCATAAAAGACTTTCTAAAGCTACTTCTGATGTTGCTCCAATCTTATGGCAACATGGAGC
>CANQOE010000056.1 GCA_947625315.1 uncultured Bacilli bacterium
AATTTTATTCCTTTATCTTTTTTCATATATATTCTCCCTATCTTTAATTTTCCTAGTTTATAGTTAAATTATACACTAGGTAACTGATAAAGTCAATAAAATTATAGATATTTCTGACAATATATTTTTTATTTTAGTAGTTAATGAGAAAATTATTTTGGTGAACAAACTATGTTTAATACAAATATTATAAAAGAAATAAGAAATAAAAATAATAAAACGCAAAGTGAAGTAGCTAAAGATTTAAATGTTACCAGAAGTAGTTATGCTATGTGGGAAAGTAATAATAATATTTTTCCTTTAAAAAGATTATTAGATTTTTGTGAAATATTTAATGTTTCTTTAGATTATATATTTGGATTAAACAAAAATAATTATCTTATTAAAGAAAAAATAAATTATGATAAAATAAAAATGAGATTTAAAGAATTTAGAAAAAATAATAATTTAACTCAAGAGATGGTTACAGCATTTTTACATATAGATCAACCAACTTGGAGTATATATGAACGCGGTAAAAGTTTAATTGGCACTCCTTTTTTATATATGATCTGTAAAAAATATAATGTTAGTGCTGATTATTTATTGGGTAGAGTTGATTTTGATTATTTAAGCAAATTAAAAGCACCAATTTGATGCTTATTTAGTTTTCTTTCTTTTTTTAGGAGTTTCTTTTTCAGGTTCATCTTTTAATTTAGCGGTAATACTTTCTAAAGCTTTAATAGTAGAAGCTTTAACTTCTCTAGCGGCACTTTCAATTACAGGTGTACCTTTTTTAACAGCATATGCTACTAAATCATCGGCTTTAGCTTTAATTTTTTTAGCTCCGGCTTTAATATTTTCGGCAACAGTTTCTTTATCTAAATTTTTTAAATCTTCTTTAATTTCTTTAACTTTCTTTTCAATAGCTTCTTTAACATCTTTGGCTTTAATATTTTTAACTTTTTCTAATAAATCATCAGCTTTTTCTTTTAGTTCTTGACGAGTTTCTTTACCACTTTTGGGGGCAAATAAAACTCCTAAACCTACTCCTACTCCTAAACCTAATAATAATTTGCCTAAACCACTTTTTTCTTTTTTACTCATTTTCCTCTTCCTCTTTCTTTCTCTTATCTTTCTTTTTAAAAAATAATTTAGATGCTACTTTAGAAATACCATCAACTATTTTATCCGTAATGGAAACAATCTTATCGGTAGTAAAATCAATTATTTGAAATAAACCATTTAGAGATTCGACTTTTTCGTTGACATCATCAACTACTTTTTCGACTTTATTCATTGTTTTAATTGATTTAACTGCTAGAACTATACCAATAATTAATATTATTATTATTAAAATATATATGATTATTGGTAAAAATTTTAACCAAAATTCCACTTTATTCCTCCTCTCTATTCTCGTACATTGAATCAATTAAATCAAATAAATCACTTTCATTTTCTGATTCCTCTAAATCTTCTTTATCTAAGTTATTTAGAGGTTCATCATCAATGACTTCAGGGACATCTTCTTCCTCTTTAGTTTTTTGATCTAATTCATCTAAAGATATAATTTCATCACTACTATCATTTAATAATTCATCAATAGTACGCATTTTTTCTAATTTTTCTTCTAATATTTTATTATCTTCTGCAGGTTCTTCAGGGATTAATACTTCTTCTTTAACTTCTTCTTTAGGTTCGCCAAAAGCTTTTTTACGTACATCTTCAATATCTAATCTTTGAGAACGACTATCAGAACGACTAGTAATTTCTTCAGGCGTATAATTTTTATCTAAAATACCATATACAGGGCTAATAATGGGAGACGGTTTAAACTTTTTAACTGGTTCTTCTTTACGAGGAATTTCAACTTTTGGTTTATTATATTTTTCCCGACTTAAAACATTATTATTTTTAGGAACAGAAGTTGGTTTAGAAACACGATCAAATTCTTCTTCATCAAAAGCTGGGAAATTAAAGGTTCTTTCGCTTTTAAAGATTTCTCTTTCACTAACTTCTTCGATATCTTTTTTAGGTAATTCTTTGGTTTCAACTTTTTCTTCTTCTTTAGAAGAACTATAAAAAGCAAAATGTTCATTATTTTTAGGTAATTCTTTTTTCTCGGTTTCTTTTTTTTCAATAACTGGTATTTCTACTTCCTCTTCTTCAAATAATATGTTTTTTAATTTACTCATTAAGCCCATATGTTACACCTTCCTTAATTTATATAATCAGGATCATGATTAGTTTGTTCTTCACTTTCTTCATCACTAAATCCTAAATAATTTTCGCGACCAATTACTTCAAAGATATTAAAACTTTCTTCGGTAGTATTAAATTCTTCTTGAGCTAAAGTATTAGCTATTACATTATCATTATACGTAATAGAGGCTAAAATGCTCATAGCATATGCAAGACTATCTTTTATATCATCTTCATATACTACTACTTCTATTTTAGCATAATTATACATAATTTCAAGCAAATATTGGTTATTTTTATAATTATTTATTTCTATATAGCCAAATAAATCACCTTTAATTATTTGTCTGGAAAAGTAAGCTTGAGGATTTTCTTCGTAAGTAAATTTAACTTGATTATGATAACTTACTAAATCAACATATAAATAATAATTATAACGATTAGATATTATAACATCATTATATGGTTTACTTTCTTTAATACTTAAACCTTTAGCTAAATAATAACGATAGCCTAAACGATTAATATTTTTCGTAGTCATTTCACTATTTAAGCTATTATATATAATATCCTCAAATAAATCATTTTTTATACTAGTACAACCACATAATAATATGAGGATAATACCTAGTAGGAATACTCTTTTCATTTTATCCTCCTACATTTAATAATTATATCGAAATTTTAAGAAAAAATCAATTATATTTTTACATAAGTTAAATTTTGTTAATTTAGAGGATTTAAATCTATTTCTATATAAGCTTCTTTATTAGAAGCAAAGATTTGTTCTAATTCTTTTAAAGTAGTTTCTAAATTAGGACATTTTTGGTATTTTATTGTAATACTAAAACGATATATATTTTTAATCCGGAAATTATAAGCTGTTGTAGGTCCTAAAATAATTATTTCATCTTTTAGTTTAGATTTTAAATAACGAGCTACTTTCGTGGCATTTAGGCTAGCTAAAGTATAATCTTTACTGCAAACTTTAATATTAACTAAATAATAATAGGGAGGATATTTTAATAATTGACGAATTGGCATTTGTTCTTTATAGAAACCTAAATAATCTTGTTTTTGAACCCATTTAATGGTATTATTATGGGGATTAAAAGTTTGAATAATAACTACTCCTTTTTTTTGAGCACGACCTGAACGACCCGAAGCTTGCATCAATAATTGAAAGGTACGTTCACTACTGCGAAAATCAGGTATATTTAAAGAAGTATCGGCATTTATAATACCCACGACTGTACACTCAGGGAAATCTAAGCCTTTACTAATCATTTGGGTACCTAATAAAATATCTGATTCATGATTCGTAAACGATTTAATAATTTGTTCATAAGAACCTTTTTTACGGGTTGTATCATGATCCATACGCGTTATTTTAGCTTCAGGATATTTTTGATGTAATATATCTTCGAGTTTTTCGGTGCCCATTCCTAAATAATTTAGAGCTTTTTCTTGGCATTTAGGACAAACATTATGTTTTAGAGTAGTATACCCACAGTAGTGGCACCTTAGAGAATTACTATTTTTATGATATATTAGAGAAATATCACAATGAGGACATTTATAAGTATAGCCACAGTTACTACAAGTAATAATAGTCGAGTATCCCCTTCTATTTAATAAGAGAATAATTTGTTCACAATTTGCTAAAGCTTTCTTAATATGTTTATCTAAACTTTCGGAAATAATAAAATGACGTTTAGCTAATTCTTCTTGCATATCCACGATTTCAATCTCGGGCACTAAAGCATTATTGGCTCGATTTTTTAAAGTTAAAAGTTGATAGACATTTTTTTGAGCGCGAGCCATAGCTTCAAATGAAGGAGTAGCACTTCCTAATAAAAGAGGACAATTGTGATATTTACTGCGCCATTTAGCAATATCTAGGGCATTATAACGCGGAGTTGTATCTTGTTTAAAAGTTTCCGAATGTTCTTCATCAATAATAATTAAGCCAATATTGGTTAAAGGAGCAAAGATAGCCGAGCGGGTTCCAATGACAATTTTAACTTCCCCTTTTAAAATCTTTAAATATTCGTCATATTTTTCGGCTTTAGAAAGACCACTGTGGAGAATAGCAACATTTTCTCCAAAATAATCATAAAAAATTTTAATAATTTGCTCGGTTAAACTAATCTCGGGAACAAGTAATAAAGCAGTCTTCCCTTCTTTAATTATTTCTTTAATTAAATTGAGATAGACAAGAGTTTTACCACTTCCCGTAATACCATATAAAAGAAAGGTTTGTTTTTGGTTAAAACTATTTTTTATAGTCGTAAATACTTTTTGTTGGTCAGGATTTAGTTCTTTATGAATCACTTCTTTAGAAGTATTATTTAAGCGATATTTTTGAACCATTTCAATCGTTATAAAGCCTAATTTTTCTAATGTTTTAACAGGAGTACTTTCAAATTCACTTTTAAGAATTCTTTTTTCTTCAATTAGACGACTTAAAATTTGACTAGCTTTACTATGATGTGTTTCAATATATTCTTGAACTTTTAAATTATTTTCTTTTAAAACAATATATTTTTCATAATAAGCATAGTTACTTTTTTGATCTTTTATTTTAAGAGCACTAGGTAACATTGTTTGGTAAGCCATGATTAAATTACATAAAGTTATGCGTTTTAAATATAAACCTAAATTTAAAAGTTCTTTATTTAATACTAAAAATGGGTCTTCAATACGAGCAATTTTTTTTAGTTCGCGTTTTTCGTGATACTCATTGGTTATTTTTAAAACTACAGCATGAATTAAACTTTTATTAAAAGGGACTAAGACTTTCATACCGACTTTTATCGTATCTTGTAAATTTGAGGGTATTTCATAGGTGAAGGCTTTATCTAAACTTTTAATAGGATATTCAATAACACAATAAGCATACATAAAAGTTACCTCCTAATTTAATTATAACGTGTTTTAAATAAGTTAGCAACTAAAAAAATTAAGGGAAAAGAAATTTTTTAGAAAATTTAGCACCAATGCTCAAACTTTTGCTCCACCAATCGACAAATTTAGACATCCCCTTGTGCTATTCTATAAAACTTGAAAGGAAGGAGGTGATTTTTATTTTGAAAACTCTTATTAAAGATGATTTTATCCCTTTAACTGATGATATTTTATTTAAACATATTTTTGGTTCTAGTAAAAATACGAAATTTATTGAAGACTTTTTAGAATGTTATTTTAATTATCCTAAAGGTTATTTAAAGAATAAAGTTAAAGTCAATAGTGAAGCTTTAATTGATAAACTTAATTATCATAGATTGGTGACTTTACACAAAGTTTTTTACACTCTCAAAGAAATATTTATACACTCAAATACTTCTTTTATTTTATCAGACGTTTAAGGCTTAAGATAGCATTTTTTTCAATACGCGAAACTTGGGCTTGGCTAATATCTAAAGCTTGGGCTATTTCCATTTGAGTTTTACCAATGATATAACGTTCAATTAAAATCTGACGTTCCCTTTTTTTAATTTTATTTAAAGCTTTTCTTAGAGATATTAACATATCTTTATCACTATTTAATTCTTTTTTGTCAGCGATTTGGTCCATTAAGTATATAGTGTCTCCCCCATCATTATAAATGGGTTCATAAATACTTAAAGGGGTTTTTAGAGAATCTAGGGCTTGAGCTATTTTATATTCTTCGATGTTTAATTTTGAAGCAATTAAAGCATTGCTAGCTTCTTCGCCATATTTACTTAAATATGCTTCTTTAAAACTAATAATTTGATAAGCTAAATCTTTAATAGATCGACTAACTCTTAGGCTAGTATTATCTCTAATATATCTTTTTATTTCGCCTAAAATTAAAGGAACAGCATAAGTAGATAGTTTTAAATTATAAGATAAATCAAAATTATCAATGGCTTTTATTAAACCAATTACTCCGACTTGAAATAAATCATCCATATTATAATTACCTTTATTAAAGCTTTTTAAAATGCTTAAGACTAACTTTAAATTACCATTAATTAATTTTTCTTTAGCCATTTTATCTCCATTTTGATAAGCAATAAATAAATCAGTCATTTCTTTAGAAGTTAAAACTTTAAGTTCACTAGTATTAATTCCCGTAATATCTACTTTATAACGAGCCATAAAAAAACTCCTTTCTTTTTACTAATGCGTAATTTGGAGTTTTTTTATACATTAATTTAGATTAATAGTTTTCGGCTTTTAATTCCATAAAACTTTGAGGATGAGCACAAACTGGGCATACTTTAGGAGCCGTAGTTCCAACATAGACATAACCACAATTGCGGCAAATCCAAACTACTTCTTCACCACGAGTAAATACTAAATTATTTTCAATGTTATCAACAAATTTTAAAAATCTTTCTTCGTGATGTTTTTCAATTTTGCCAACACTTTCAAATAAATTAGCTATTCTATCAAAGCCTTCTTCCCGAGCAACACGAGCATATTCAGCATACATATCGGTCCATTCGTAGTTTTCACCACCGGCAGCATCTTTTAGGTTAGTTAAAGTATCGGGAACTTCACCTCCATGTAATTCTTTAAACCACATTTTAGCATGTTCTTTTTCGTTGTTTGCAGTTTCTTCAAAGATAGAAGCTATTTGTTCATAACCATCTTTTTTGGCTTTAGAAGCATAATAAGTATATTTATTACGAGCTTGAGATTCACCAGCAAAAGCGGCCATTAAATTAGCTTCCGTTTTAGATCCTTTTAATTCCATAATTTTTACCTCCATAATTAATTATAAATTATTTGAAAGAAGAAGTAAAGAGATTTTATTTTTTTGACGAAATTTAATAGATTTTTATATAATTTAGCGAATTATAGATTCTAAAGCTAATTTAATCATAGTATTTAATTTCGTTTCTCTATCACTAGAAGAAATAATATCGTTTGTATATTTAGAATCTACAACAGTCATTAAAGTAGTCGCGGCAACATTATAAAGGTTAGCTAGATGAATTACCCCAAAAGCTTCCATTTCTTCGGCCAGAATATCATAACTTTTAGGAATGCGTGCTAAAACCCGTTCAAAATCAATATAAGGCCCAAAGACATCCATTGTCGTAGTCATACCATAAGTAATATTAATATTCATTTCTTTAGAAGTAGTAATAACATCTTTATTTAAAGAAGGATTAGCATCGACAACATTACCAACATAATCACTATAAGTATAAGCAAAATTAGATTCCGAATAAACACTTTTTGTTAGAATAATATCACCTAAATTAAGTTTAGGATTTAAAGCCCCACAGGTACCTATCCTAATTATTTTTTGAACATGAAAATAATGAATAAGTTCAAAAACATAAATAGAAGCACTAGGCATACCCATACCATGAGCCATAATAGTAAC
>CANQOE010000057.1 GCA_947625315.1 uncultured Bacilli bacterium
AAATAATAATACATGTAAATTAATAAAAAGGATTGCATATGGATATAGAAACTTTAATAATTTTAAAGCTAAAATACTAATAATTACAAATATATTTAGAAAAACTAAAAAGATGATGAATTTTACTTCATCACCCCTTAATGTTTAAGAACCTGTAAATAAAAAAGAGTGAAATTAATCACTCTTGAACTAAATTAGTTCTTTTTATAATAAGTTTTATTTAGAGAAACACCCATAATTCCTAAACCAACAACCCCAGCTAAAACATATACAACAGCATGATCACCAGTTGGAAGATTATTATCTGGTTCATCATCTTTATCAGCTTGTTCTTTTAATACAGCAACTATACTCATGTCTTCCTCAATTACTGTAGTTAATTCTAATTTTTTACCAGTAGCATCTTGAAATTCTAAAATATCTTTACCTTTACTAGTTAAATAATTAAATACATCTTGTAAAGTTTGACCCTTATTAGCAGGAACTTCTATTTTTTCATCACCTATTGTAACAGTTACAGTAAATAAAGATTTTTCATAATAAACAGTAACTATAATATCTTCATCAGGCATTGTAAATTTATTATCTTCACTAACTTCTATAACTTTTCCACTTGTAGTTTTAACTTCAATTTTACTTACAGCATAACCTGCTTTAGGTTCAACCGTTAAAGTAATTTCATCATCAACGAAAACTTTTGAATTATTGCCACCAATTGTAACAGTACCATAATTTTCACTTAATTCACCAGCTGCTGCACCATTAAATGATTCTTGTAAAGTAATGTTTCTTGGAGTACCAACTTTACCATCTTCTCTTTGAACTTTATTAGTAGCTAAGTAAGCAGCTATAATTCCAGTTGTTTTATTTTCACCAGTAGCTTCAAAAGTACCTCCTTGAATAAATTTATTAAATACGGTATCATCATTATCTTCAATAGAAATTGCTCCTTCTTTACCAATAAATGTACCATCAACAATTTTAATTGAATTAACTGCATGTTCACCATTTGCTTTAGCTATAATAGCCATAGGTTTAGCTTCACTAGTATTGCCTTCATATAAAGCAAAACCATTTGTACTTGTAAAAGTACCATCTTTAATTGTTAAATCAACTTGACCATTTTTTTCAGTATAAGTATTAGTAATACTTAAAGCAGCACCTGTAAATTCTGGTCCACTAGGATTTGCTTGAGCTTCACCAGTAAAAGACCCATTAGCAGTAAAAATACCATCTTCAATTGTTATTTTACCAGCTTTAATACCAAAAGCTTCAGTACCCTCAAAAGTGCCACCTTCAATGTTCCATATTCCATAACCAGCAGCATATAATGCTTGTCTTGTTGAAGAAACTTTTGCTCCATCATAAATATTAATTACTGGAGCATTAGTGCTTTGAACTATTTTACCATTAACAGTAATACCATCACCTTTATAAGTCGTTTTTTGATTAATAATAGTACCATATACATTTAAAGTAGCACCATCCGCCGCAGTTTTAGCTCCATCTACTCGACCAACAGCAACAGTACCTATAACTTTTGAATCTTTATCAATTGTTACAACCGTTTTAGTTTCATCATTAGCATCAGCGCCTTCAACTGTTAATGTAGCAATATTATCATCTTTTTTACTTTCCAATGTCGCATTTTCAAGAGTTAATGTTGAACCAGTTGTTGCAACGACATTGATACTTCTATCTTCTCTATTAATTGTACCATTTTGAATTGTTAAAACTGCATCCTTATAAACATCAATTCGGTGTCCAACTAATGTTATAGTTTGATTTCCTAAATCTAATGTTTTTTCTCCTTTAACAACTATGTCATTACCTAGTGTTTCATCTAAAGCTCCCGTAACTTCACAAGTTGCTTCTTCAGTTTGTTCTAAGCATGTTTTTAAATCGCTCCATTTCGTAACATTTTGTGCATTTACAACTCCAGTTAGCCAGAATGAACTGGCTGTCAATGCCATAACCCCCATCAATTTTTTGAATTTTTTCATGTTTCTCTCTCCTTTATGTACTTATCATATCATAGACACTTTAATATGTCAATATTTTGCAAATGCAAAATGTAAATGCACGTAAAGCAAGAGTAAAGTAGTATACAAAGCTTATTTAATTAATAAATTAAGTAAATTTAAAAATTTATCCATAAACATAAATACTAAAGTTAAACTTCCAACTAAGAATGGTCCAAAGGGAACTTCTTTATCTCTATTTAAAATAATTGAAGCAAGAGCATATGGTAAAGCGAGTAAACTAGAAAGTATGGTAGCTATTAATCCTAATCTAATTCCTAAAATAATTCCTATAACACCGGCTAGTTTAATATCTCCACCCCCTAAGGCTTCTCTTTTAAAAAGTTTTTTCCCAATAAAAGCAATAACTAGCATAAACAAAAAGAGTACTAAACCTCCTAATAAAGCTAACAACATTGTTTTAAAATCAAAGTAATACCATTTTAATATCAAAACTAAAATACCGGCGATTAATAAAGGACTATCTAATATAATCATATATTTAAAATCACTGACAAATATAATAATTAATAAAGCAAAAACAATTAGAGTTGTAAAAAACTCATAACTTATTCCATATTCATAAAAACTAATTAAAAAAACTAACGAATTAACAATGGCAATAAAAAGATTTAAAATCCATGAATTATATTTAACTGCTTTAACTTCTGGTAATAATGCTGGTATTCTCTCGCCTACTGCAGCATAAATAAGCCCTAATCCAAAACCAATTAAAAATAATATTATAATCATTTGTTTCTCCTATCTAATTTGCCCATATAAACTAAACATTGGAATAACGACTGCTAAAATTATTATACCCACGATTATGGCTAAAATAACTATCATTATTGGTTCTAAAAAACTTTTTAAATTTTTAATTCTTGATTCATGTAAACTACTATAATACTCGGCAACTTTATTCATCATTAAAGCTAATTCTCCTGTTTGTTCCCCAGTAGATATCATATAATAAGCGACCCTTGGAACATACCATTTATTTAAAAATGATTTAGATATTTTTTCGCCACTAGCAATATTATGCAAAGTTTCTTTCATTAAATCTTTATAAACTTCATTATTAGTTATATTCGTTAAAATATTAAAAGAAGTCGTAATATCAACACTATTATGTAATAAAGAAGCAAATGTTTTCGTAAATATAGTTAATTCATGATATATAAATATATTGCCAAAGAAAGGTATTTTCATGCCTATTGTTTGAATAGCTTTCTTAACTTTCCTATTTTTCTTATATAAGAATAATAAACTTAAAACAATTATTAAAGCTCCTAAAATAATCATATTAATATTCGTTGTTATAAAATGACTTATATTGACAATAGTCAAAGTAAAGCCTGTTACTTCAATTCCCGCTTTATTATAGACATTTATAAATTCCGGAATAACATAAAGCATAATAAATGTTAAAACCGCAATGGCAAAAACTAATAATAGAGTAGGATAAATTATAGCACTAAGCATTTCTTTACGTGTTTTATCAATTTGCGTATAATAATCCGCCATTTCATCTAATACTCTAATTAAATCACCACTAGCTTCGGCACTAGCAATCATATTGACTAATATCATTGGAAATACGGGACTTAAACTTGCTAAAGCACTACTAAAAGATTCTCCTAAAGTTAATTCATATAATAAATAGCGATAAATACTATTTTTCATTTTATCGTTTTTAGTTTCTTCAACCATTAATTTTAAAGTATCATTTAAAGTTATACCTGCCTTTAAATAAGTAGAAACTTGGGTTAACCAAAATATTAAATCTTTATTACTCATTGCTTTAAGTTGTCTAAAACCAATGGAATCTAAAAAATTTTTGAAAATATCTACTTTAACATTAATAACTTTAATATCTTCCATGGCTAAGAAATTAATTAAACTAACTTTGTTATTAGCCAGTATTTCTCCTTTAACTTTAACTCCATCTTTAATTCCAATATATTTATAATATTTCTTTTTATTTATTCTTTTTTTTATATTAATATCTTCTATATTTTGCATTCTAGTTTGATTATTTTTAGTCGTCATTAATTCGATAATATCTTTAAAGCAATCACAAAAAACATATTTTACCCCAATTAAAATATGTTCAATAAAGTCTGCAATATATCTAAATACTTTCATAAATATACTATCTTTATTAACTTCCGCCCTCATTTTTATCATATCCTACAAAAAAATTATATCATATATTTTAAAGTATTAAAAGTCTATTTTCTAATTTTAACATAAAAAAAGAGCTCTTGCCCTTTTTAGAAAGAATCAATGTTTATTTTTACTTTTTTTAAACCATTGACATAACTATAAGCATTAATAATTGTTCTTAAAGCTTTAGCATTACGACCTTGATAACCTATTAAAGCTGGCATATCACTATTAGCGACTAAAACTTCAACAATTGTTGTTTCTTCATCACCTAAAAAACTGGAAACTTTAACCATATCGCTTTCTTTAACTAAACTTTTAACTAAAAAAGTTGTAAATTCTGTTATATCCATCTATTTTACTTTTTTAGCTTCAGCATACTTAGTCATGATGCCTTTTTTAGATAAAAGACTTCTTACTGTATCTGTTGGAATAGCTCCATTATTTAACCATTTTAAAGTTAATTCTTCATTAATCGTAACTTCTCCATCTTTAATAGGATTATAAGTTCCAATGCTTTCGATAAAACGTCCATCTCTTGGAAAACGAGAATCGGCGGCCACAATACGATAAAAAGGTTTTTGTTTAGCACCCATTCTCTTTAATCTTAATTTAACTGCCATAAGCTTTTCCTCCTTCGTTACTTCATTCTAACATAAACTTAATATAATGTCAACTATTTTTGGTTGACTTAATTCAAATATTCCGTATTAACTTCATTAATCGCAGCATTTTCTTCTTCATCTAAATCTTCAATAACTTCATAATCATCAGCATCATCTTCGACACTTACTTTAATCATAGTATTACCGACAATTTCAACCCCTAATTCTTTTTCAACACTTAAATTTACTTCCCCATTATTAATTTTAACTTCTGTTACTGTTGGTTGATTTAAACTTCTAACTATAATTTCACTTGAATCATTTAATTTTGCTCCATCTTTTAAATTGACATGCAACTTATCAGTATAGCTAAACTTTTTAGTAGTAACTGCAGTTTTAGTATCATTATTATAAGAATACCAAACATTTACATCAAAAGTTCCATTAACTAAAACAACCCCATTAGCATTACTACCTTCAAAAGTATGATTAATTACCCAACAACCTAAAACTGTATTAGGAGTTTCTTCAGGCTTAATCACAAATTTGGAAATACTATTTTTCTTAGCTTTACCCACCACCGCTTTCGTAACTATCTCTTTAAAACTGGCCATTTTACTCCTCCTCTAATTTAATGTATGCTTTAATCTTGAGAAAAGTACCCAATTTTAAAATTTAACTAGTAAATTATTTAATTCTTTGTTATAATTAATTTGGTGATAAAAATGGATTGTATATTTTGTAAAATAGCTCAAAAAGAAATACCTTCAACTATTCTATACGAAGATGATTTAGTAATGGTTATTAAAGATGTAAATCCCGTAGTTAAAAATCATTCTTTAGTCATTCCTAAAAAGCATTATGAAGATTATTTAGAAATGGATCCAAACTTAGCTCAACATATGATACAAGTAGCTCAAGAAATTGGTCCTAAATTAATGCAAGAAATAAAGGCTAAAAGTTTAACTCTTTTAATCAATTATGGTGATGATCAAAAAGTAAAACATTTACATCTTCATCTATTACCCAATTTTAGTAAAAGAAAACAGTCTTAGGCCCTTTCAGACTGTTTTTCAAAATCATTCTTTATTTTTCTATTAATATTTATTATATATTTTTTATAAAAAAATACATCTATATTTCTACAAAATATGGGTTACTAATAGTTCCTTCTTTACTTTCAGTTTTAAAATATTCTGGTTTGACATTAACTACAGGTCTAACAGCATATGAATTAAAAGCACTATTAGCATATAAATTACCATTATTGCCCACATATGAAATTGCAGCAAAATAACCATTATCATTAATACTAAATGTCGATGGAGAAAGAGTCCAGTAAACGTTTCCTGTCCATAGCCAATAACCATAGTTGTTAAACTTTTGCGATACATTACCTCCAATACCCCCTGCATAAGAAGCTTCATCTATAGTTATTAAGCCAATTGGATAATCTAAGGCTCCATTCCCAGTACCTTTATTATTTTTAGTAGTATATAAATCGTGAGCAGAATCTAAACAATCAAAGCTAGGAATGCGCTTTTTAAATATTTTATCATCAGCTTTATAATATGTTACTTGATTACTATAACCCTTCCCTTCAAAGCCAATTGCTAGACTTCTCTCTCCACAAAAGCCAGTACTTCCGCTTAATGCTTTTTCTTCCTCTTGAAGATTATTTATATACCAAGAATCTATTACAGTTTTTATATAACTATCTTGTAATAGATCTACATCTCCACTATCTATTAAATCATATCCATGTTCACTCTCAAATGAATCACTTCCAGGAATTCCGTACATATAGCCTACATATGCATTTTGATTTACAATTTTATTGAATTTGCTTTCTATATTATAACTATTATTTATCCAATAACCACTATTATCTTTCGATGGAGCTTCTTCTCCTTTTCCAGCATATAATAGTCTTATTGTCCCATCTTCATTAATTCTCACTATTCTCCACCAAATTGGTAATTCATCTTCGCTTGTTCCAAATTTTACCCAATTATTATTGACACTTCCTCGATAATAATATGTTTTACCTAAATTTGTTATTTCTTCATATAAGCCATTAGTTTCTTCATCACAATTATCTGAATTATGAGTTTCATTGTTGGTTCCAGCTAAACAACTAGTTTTACTAAAATTTGGTTTATTTTCAAATGTATAAGGGTATGAACATATCACTTTCTCACTATTTAACTTACTACATATCATCTTAGTTACTGTTTCATTTACTTCTAATAAACCTATAGACGTCTTAACCAACTTACTTGCTTTTATTTCTCTAGTTATACTATTTTCAATTATACTTTCTTCATTATCTGGGATACATTCATTTAATTCACTTTCACAAACTTCTATTTTATTTATTGAGCCATTTATTGTTCCTGTTATTGTTTTATTTTCAAGATTAAATTGTATTCCTATTTCTTCTTCTACTTTTATTTCGGGATTTACTACTACACTTATTTTTGATTCATATTTTTTGTTTAATCCTTCGTCATTTGTTGTAGCATAATCTATCCATTCTCGAAATGAAAATTCTTTGCTTTGATTACCTTTTAGTGTTCCTGTATACAAATTATGGGATTCATATGCTTCTTTTATTGTTTTTGTTCTTTAATTATTTTCATTTTAATTACTTATTATGTTATCAAATGTATCACTTGATATACTTACTCTTATATG
>CANQOE010000058.1 GCA_947625315.1 uncultured Bacilli bacterium
ACTTTTATTTGGTTTTGATATTCTTTGTTTCCTACTTGTTCATTTGTTGCACTATATTCTACCCATTCTTTTAATTCAAATTCTTTGATTTCATTTTCTTTTAGTGTTCCAGTATATAATTCTGTATCTTTTCCTTCAATTGTTTTTATTATATAATCAAAGTTTCCTTCACTTTTTAAACTTGCTCTTATATACTTATCTTCTATTCCATTATCTATTTCTTTTTTCTCTAAACTTATTTTATAATTCTCATTTGTTTTACAAGTGTTTCTTATTCTAAACTTATACCCTTTGTTTTCTATTCCTTCGATATCACTTACTGGGACGGCATTAGTTATTTCTATATTTGCTTTATCTACATCTTCTATGGTTATATTTAAACATCCTGTTTTAAAGCTATATTCATTTTTATTCTTTACATTTACTGACAAATAAGCATAACTTAAACCACTTATTATTAATCCAAATACTATTATACTTATTACTAATATCTTCTTTTGATTATTCATATTAATACTTCCTTTCATACAATATATGACTTGTATTATAAATTAATTATACAAAACATCATTTGTAAAGTCAATACAAGTATTTAATTGTATGAGAAAATAATAACGGTGATAATAAATGAATATAACAAGATTAAAAGAAATTAGAGAAGATAAAGATTTAAATCAATCAGATGTAAGCAAAGTACTAGGTATTAAACAACAACAATATAGCGAATATGAACGTGGTGTTGTTTTAATATCCATTGAAAAAATAGATAAATTAGCCAGCTTTTATAATACATCAATCGATTATTTATTAGGAAGAACCGACGAACGCAAACCCTACCCTAAAAGCATTTTAAAATAATTTATCTATATTTTAATATTTCATCTTCTAAATAACTTTCATAATTTTCATAATAATAAACATTTTTATTTTTAAGTTTTATTTTAGGAATATTTTTATTTAATCCCCAAAAAATTAAATCTTTTTTTATATAATCTTTTAAATAATCTAAAATAGCTACAATATCTTTAAAATAATCCAAATCTAAAAACAAATCATTAACAACCATATAACTATTATTTAATTCGATTATTGAATATTTATCTTCATAATAATCTTTTATATCTTTAAATATTACTTTATTAAAGCCTAATTCTAAAAATATATTTTCTATAAAAGCTAAATCACTAACTAAATAAAAACTATCTTTAATAACTTCAATATTTTCTCCTAAAAATTTTAATTTAATCTTTTCTTTTTTTTGAATCTTCATAAATTCTTCCATAAAACTACTTTTATTAACTATTCTTCCTTTAACAATAATATCCTTTAATTTATATTTTATAACTCTTTTTTTATATATAATTTTTAATATATCATCAACAATAAAAATAATCACATCTATCACCTATATATAATATAACCCAAATAAATTATTCTATTAAAAAAAACTTGAAAAAATTCAAGTTAATTTAAAGTACTAGGATCCATTTCTAAAAAATTAAGAGGGTCTATTAAAGTACCATTATAATATACTTCAAACAACAAATTATTTTGTTTACCATTTATTTTATTATTGCCACTTGTCGCAATACTTTCGCCTTGACTTATAAAATCTCCTACTTTAACTTTAATATTATCAACACTATAATAAATAGTTCTTAAATTAGTATTATGTTCTACTTCTACAACATTACCTAATACTTCATCTTGTTTAATATTAAGAATTGTTCCATCTAAAACAGCGACACAATCAAAAGCCTCATCAGCTTTATATAATACTCCGGTATTTTTCATATAAGTATTTTCAAACACAATTAAAGATTGTTCTTGTCTTGCTTCTTCTCCATTAATATCGTAAAAATATTTATCGATTTGGACACTATCTCCTACATAAGGATTAATAATATGGGGATTTATTCCTCCGGTAATATTAATTACTGGTTCATCAGTTTCTTTAAATACTTCTGTTGTATAAGTATAATTATCTTGGCTTTTTAGTAAATTACTAACTAGACTAACTGCCCCAAAAATTAACATTAAAACTATTACATATAAAGTTGGTAATACATAACCCTTTAATTTCCTTTGCTTCATTCTTTGCATCAAACCTTTCTACTAATAAGTTTGAGCTTTTTTTCTAGTTTTATACCTAAAGTTTAGTAATTTCTGTATTTTGATAATAATGTTTTAATATATCTTGATAATTATTTCCTTCACTTGCCATTCCATTAGCTCCATATTGACTTAAACCAACTCCATGTCCAAAACCATAAGTAGTAATGGTTATTTCATTATTATTTACCGAAAAATTAAAATCAGTTGATTTTAAACTTAATTTACTAAATACTTCTCTACCGGTAAATGTTTTATTATTAATGGTTATACTTCTAACATAATTATTCTCGGCTCTAACAACATTTGCAATATTAATATCTCCACATGTAATATCAAGTTTATTACAAAAAGTAGTTTTATCCATAACTCTTGAAGAACTATAAGCTTTATATTGTTTATCCCAACTACTATCTACACTTTTTAAATATTCTTTATTTTCTTTAAATACGACACTAGCATCATCAGTATAACCATTAGAAATTGCAAAATAATGAGCAATTATTACTTGATCATTATAAGTTATTACTTCGCCTCTAGTATCATCAACTGCTTCTTTAATTCGCGCTAAATAATAATCATAATCACTACCCCATTTTTTATGCATAGCCTCATCTGTTAAATATACTTGGTCATTTGTCGTCGTTGCTAAAACATAACCTTCAATATTTTGCATTTTATAAACAGCATAAGTTCGGGCGGCTACTGCTTGAGCTTTTAAAGCTTCCATATTAAATGAAGCCGGCATTTCTCCAGCCACAACTCCCACGATATAATCTTCTAAATCTAAATAATAAGCTTCTGATTTATCGGTATTTTGACTTATTAAAACTTGATAATCATCTTCTTTTGTTTCTTCTTGATCCATCATAATGGGTAATTCTAAATTATATTTTTCTAAAGTTGTTGCTTGATAAACTTTTATATCTTCATCTTTATTACTAAAAATAGCTATTGGTACTAAAAGAACTGCTATTATAAATAATATTTTATTCATAGTTCCTCCATATATCTTTCTTAATTATATGTGAGTAACTATTAAAAAATTTATTCAAAAAAAGATTATTTTTTAGTTTTTAATAATTCTAAAAATTCTAAATTTTTTCCTATTTTAAAAACAAAATAATCTCCTAAATTTTCTTTAATAATTAAAATTCTTTTTTCAATATCTTTACTATCTTCTTCAAATAAATCTAAATATTTTAAGATAATATCATTTATAAAATAAAAATCATATTTTTTAAAAACTTTATAAACTTCTAAAAAGTTTTTTTCATCTAAACTATTTAAATATCTTTCATCATAGTTTTCTAATAAAGTTTCAAAATTTTCTTTACTTAAATATTTTTCTAAAAACATAAAATATTATTCTCTTTTCCATAATTTTCAATTAAATCACTAACACTTATTCCATATCTTACTTCTAAATCAACATTACTCATATAAAATATTTCATGTAATTTATCTCCCACAATTAAAGGTTGATTATTTTCTCTTAAATAAATTATTTTCACTTTTAATTCTTTAATTGGCATTCTTTTTAAGAAGGGATATTTATTTTCATCAATACCTAAAATATTGAGTAACATTCTAATTTCTTTATTGTTTTTGCCTATTTCAAAAATAATTCCAATATTTTCTAACTTCTCTACTTGTTCATCAGTCAATGGCTTAAAACCGCCTTTTCTTTCTTCTTTAGATATACTCCTATTTTTATAAGCTGTTTTTTGATTTTTAAGCCATAATCCTAATTTATAACCATTTTCATTATATTCATAACCATTTAGGGTTTTAAAGTCAGCTAGCACTTTCAAATTTCCATAATGTTCATAATAAGTTTTAGCTAAATTATACCAATCATCCCAAGTCATTTTAGGTATAACAAAAATCATGTCAATTGCTTCTAATTTTTGAACTTGTTCATCAGTTAATGGTTTAAAATTATCTATCTGCATTTCTTCAGCAAAAATTTGTTTTTTACAGTTCATTCTTTGTATAATAACCCATTGACCTAAGCTATAACCTTCTTCCGCATCTTCATAACCATTTAAAGTTTTAAAATTATATGGAATATTTAAATTATCATAATGTTCATGATAGGCTTTAGCTAGATTATACATAAATTCCCAGTGATCTAAATATACATTAAAAATCATACCTATTGCTTTTAATTTTTGGACTTGTTCATCACTTAAAGGTTTTAAACGATTTTTTCTTTTTTCTTTAGAAATATTTCTATTTTTATATGATCCCCTTTGAGCTCCAATCCATACTCTTAAATTATAACCATTTTCATTATACTCATAGCCATTTAGAGTTTTAAAAGCTTGTGGTACTTTTAAATTTCCATGATGTTCAAAGTAAGCTTTAGCTAGATTATACATAAATTCCCAATGATCTAAATGTATATCAAAAATCATCTCAATTTTTTTTAATTTTTGGACTTGTTCATCACTTAAGGGTTTAAAATTATTTTTTCTTTCTTCTTTGGATATATTTCTATTTTTATAAGCTACTCTTTGAGTAACAATCCAATGGCCTAAATTATAACCATTTTCATTATAATCATATCCATTTATCGTTTTGAAATCTTGAGGTATTTTTAAATTCCCATGATGTTCAAAGTAAGCTTTAGCTAGGTTATACCAATCATCCCAAGTTCTAACAGCTAATCTTTCTTTCATATAACTTAACATATTAAATATATTTCGACATTCCATATCTAAATCAAACAAAGCATCAGTTAATTTAATTACCCGCTTGTAACTTGGTTTATTCTTTTTTTGATATTTTTTAATTCTGCTTCCTAAATTATCTTCCAGTTCTTTTATATATTCAAAATTACCCGCGATATCGATTATATAAGGTGCTTCTTTTCGCTCATTTTTAACACTTAAAGCTCTTCCTAGTTGTTCATAAAAAACAATATCACTTTTAGTAGGTCTCGCTAGAATAACTCCATCTACACCCGGAGCATGTACCCCTTCATTATATTGATTAATGGCAAACATTACTCTTAATTTATTTTTTACATCATTGCCATTAATATCTTTATCTTGATAAAACATATCTCTATTTAATTTACCAAGCTTTTCATCTTTACTTGTTGTTTTATAAAATACAATATCTTCTTTATTTATATAAGAACTAAACCAATTATAAGCTTCTTTTATAATTACATCAATATCATTAACATCTTTTTCTTGCATAAATGGACAGAAAAATATTATTTTATCACCATTTTTAACATATTTTTTTATTAAAGTATCAATATTTAAAGCTTGATTAGCTCTATTTTTAATATCATCTAATATTTTTAAATATGATTCTTTAAAATCTTCATATTTATCTAAATTTAATCTTTCTCTTAATTGTTTTTCCGTTTCCAGCAAAATAGCATTTCCGCATCTATACACAGGTTTAGGTAAAACTTCATCGATTAAAGCATCTACTAAATCATAACGATTAACAATTTTACCAGCATATATTTCTTCTGTCCCTTCAAGGGTCATATCTCGCTCATAAATCGTTCCTCTATCTCTTACTTCATAAGCCGTCATTCCAAACATCAACATCTTGGGATGAGTTTCTTTTATCGTATTGATTCTAGCTCCCCAAATTGGTGCTCCCAAATGATGTAATTCATCAGTTATCAACATATCACATTCTAAAGAAGACATCTCTTGTTTGCTCATATCAACTAAACTTTGATAAGTTAATATTTTTAAATTAGGTAAATCTTCTTCTTTTAAATTATTTTCTTCTATAATTTTTAAAATATGTTCTTTAATACTATTAAATGGAACTAACCAAATTATTTTCTTATCTCTATTTTGATAAACAAGTTCTAAAGCAACATATGATTTACCTGTTCCTGTAGCTTGTACAATTCCCACAATTTCTTCACCATTATTAAAAGCTTCTTCAACTTTTAAAAAACCTTCTTTATTGTGGTCATATAGATTAATTCGAAATTCTTCATTCATCATAATCATCTACTTTTATAATATTAAAATACTCTTTACCATCAACAATCTTTTTAGAAACATAAACCTTATCATTTTTTAAAATATTAATATTATCGCTATTTTGTTTTTCTACTATTTTAATTAATTTATTATCAACTTTAATTATAAAACCAATATTTTTTGCATTTAAGAAATCTTCCTCTTCTATAAATACTTCTTTAACTATTCCTATTTGCATTTTTTTAATTTAGCCTCCTCTAAATAATTATCTATTAAATCATGAACACTTATTCCATATTTTACTTCAAAATCAATATTACTCATAAAAAATATTTCATGCAATTTATCATTAACTACTATTGGTTGATTATTTACTACTAAATAAATTACTTTAGCTTTTATTTCTTTAATAGGAATTCTTTTTAAAAATTCTAAGTTTTCTATAGAAATATTCCAATTTTTTAGAAAAATCGCAATTTCTTCTCTATTTTTAGAAATTTCAAAAAGCATACCAATAGTTTCTAACTTTTCTACTTGTTCATCAGTCAATGGCTTAAAACCACATTTTCTTTCTTCTTTAGGAATACTTCTATTTTTAAAAGCCACTCTTTGATGATTAATCCAGGCTCCCAATTTATAGCCATCTTTATTGTATTCATAACCATTTTTCGTTTTAAAATCATGAGGAATCATTAAATTGCCATAATACACATAATATTTTTTTGCTAGACTATACCATTTATCCCAATTCATTTTAGATATATCAAAAATCATTCCTATATTTTCTAATTTTTGGAGTTGTTCATTATTCAAAGGCATATAACGGTTATTTCTTTCTTCTTTGGATATATTTCTATTTTTATAAGCCCTTCTCTGATTACTAAGCCACACACTTAAATTATAACCATCTTCTACATATTCATAACCATTTACAGTTTTAAAATTATATGGCACATTTAAACTTCCGTAATGTTCATAATAAACTTTGGCTAGACTATACCATTTATCCCAAGTTAATTTAACTTCAAAATTCATTCCAATTTTCTTTAATTTTTGTACTTGTTCATCACTTAAAGGCTTACGAGCATTTTTTCTTTCTTCTTTAGGAATACTTCTATTTTTATAAGACTTTCTTTGATTACTAATCCATATTCCTAAAACATAACCATTTTCATCATATTCATAACCATTCAAGGTTTTAAAATTAGTTGGAATATTTAAATTACCATGATGTTCATAATAGACTTTGGCTAGACTATACCATTTATCCCAAGTTAATTTAACTTCAAAATTCATTCCAATTTTCTTTAATTTTTGTAC
>CANQOE010000059.1 GCA_947625315.1 uncultured Bacilli bacterium
AAATCAAAATATATATAGATTGTATTATATTGATTATCATAGGATTGGCGAGCATTATGGTAGAACAGATAATAATGTGGGAGTCATTGATTGGCCATTCAAACCTTTTATGCTTCCTTATGGAATGAGTCGTGAAGATGGATTTAAAGTTTTATCTTATTTAACAGATTTTATAGAAAAACAACAAAATTTAAGACCTTGTTCACTTAAAAGTGTGTCGACTTTAAATAGTGTATTAGATTTAGAAAGATTAGGATTTAAAAGAATAAATGCAGACATTAATGATAGTGAGGTTATAGATTTATTTACTGTATCTGGACGATTATTATTATTTAAAAATAGCAGACATTATCAAAAATATTTTGAATGGTATGCAGAAGGTATTACATTAGATGAAATAAAGGCAATTTATAGTAAATGTGGTATTGAATTTTATGATTTAATCTTATCAGAAAATTTTGAAGAATCGAAAACCGAAAATTCGAATGGTGGACCTCAATTGATAAAGAAAAGATAAAATTGTGAATACATTTTGCTGAATGATTTATTTCAACTAAAAGATGATAGAACTCTATAATATTATTACTATTATTTTATACACGAATATTGATAGTCAATATGCAAGTGTGTTTTCTAAATTGACAAAATAAAACTACTTTCAAAATTAAATTGAAAGTAGTTTTTATATTCAACTCGTGTTTTTCCGAGTTTGGTATTTATCTGGTGCTTGTGGAGGGAATCGAACCCTCACATCAAAGATACACGATTTTGAGTCGTGCGCGTCTACCAGTTCCGCCACACAAGCACATAAGTTAATTATAACATATTTTAGTTAATCTTCAAGTATTATTCCCTTAAATGTTATAATTTCCATTAAATTTAAAATAGATAATTTTGAAGATACTAAATCATCAATATTTAAATCTACTTCAATAAAATGACTAGTTTTTAAATCACAATTTTGAAATTTAACGGCAATAAAATTATCTCTTTGAAAATTAGATTTAAAAAAATTAATATCATTAAATTGGCTATGGCGATAAATATTTTCTTTACTAACTACATCATCAAATAAAGCATTAATAATTTTAGTATTTTCTATTTTACTAAATTGAATAAGGGATTCTATAATACTTAAATCATTAAAAGTATTTTCTAAAAAACTAGTATTAGTTAATTTACAATTATTAAATTCAACTTTATTTAAATTAGATTCCATAATATTACAATTAAGAAATTCACAATTTTGAAACTTTACTTTAGATAAAAAGAGATTATTAAAAGTTACATTAGAAAATTTAATATTTTGAAATAAAACTTCGCGATAAGTAGCAAATTTTAATTCTTGATTAGTTATTTCTTCTTTATTAAATTTAAGATAAGTAATATTATCTTCTAAATAATTAGAAAACAATTCAGCTTTTAATTCTTGATTAAACTCCCACTTCATGATTTTCTTCCTCTTTATAAATAGATGTAAATAATTCGGTTACTTCTTCTGTAGGAGTTTCTTCAGCAATTTTTGGTAAATCATTTAATGTTGCTAAACCAAAACAATCTAAAAATTCATGAGTAGTCCGATATAGATTAGGACGTCCGGGCATATTAGATTTACCGGCTTCTTTAATTAAACCCCGAGCTACTAACCTTCTAATAATATAAGTACTACTAACTCCGCGCATTTCATCGATTTCTACTCTAGTTATGGGTTGATTATAAGCAATAATGGCTAGTACTTCTAAAGTTGAAGGCGATAAAGTATTAACTTCGGGATTATCAACTAATTTTTGATAATATTCACGATGTTCTTCTTTGGTTGTCAATTTAAAAGCATCGCCTAAATAACTTATTCTTAAACCATGGTCAGCACTTTGGTATTTATCTTTTAATTCTAAAAGTAATTTTTTAGCTTCTTCATTAGTTATATTCATTGTTTCACATAAGTTTTTTAAAGTTATACCTTCATCACCAACAACAAATAAAATGCCTTCTAAAATTCCTAATTTATCCATTTATTTCACCTTCTCTATAATTATGGGTTGAAAATTATTTTCTTGAGTTAATGTTATTTCTAAAGATTTAGACATTGTTAAAATTGATAAAAAAGTAACAATTAAATATTCTTTATTAGTATTTTCAAAGAGATCTAAAAATTCAACTTTATGACGGGTATTTAAAATATGGCGAATATCTTTAATTCTTTCTTCTATACTTATTTCTTTTTTAGTTATTTTAGTACTTAAAGGTTTTAAATATTTTTCTTTAGCTTTAAAATTTTTTAAAGCATTGACTAAATCTTCTAAAGATACTCCTAAATGATAATCTTCATCAATAAATTCAGAGATATTCATGGGACTTTTAGTATAATAATGACTTCTTTTTTCTTGACTATCTTCTAGTAAAGCACTTAAACGTTGATATTTTTCATATTCAATTAATTTAGTTCGTAAATCTTCTTCACTATTTATACTATATTCATCAGTTGTGTCTTCTTCTTGAGAATTAATTAACATTTTACTTTTTAAATGAATTAATTCAGAAGCCATGATTAAATAAGAAGAAGCTATATCAATATTTTGATTTTTTAAACTATTAATAAATTCTAAATATTTATCGATAACTATTTTTAAATCTATTTCATATATATCCATTTTAGAAGTTTTAACGAGATGTAAAAGAAGGTCAAGAGGACCTTCAAAGTCATTTATTAATAGTTTAAAATCCATTGTTAAAACCTCCTTAATTACATGTATAGCCTTGAGACTCCATTTCAAATTTAACTACTTTAGGTTCCGTATTTTTAGAAAAAGTATCGGCTTCAAAAATATAACTCCGAGAAGCTACACTTAAATCAACATTAGTAGTTACATTAAAGCCTTCATTAAAAATTAAGAAATTAGATATTATTCCCGGTTTAGAATTATAGGTTAAAGCTTGAGTTTGATAATTAAGAGCTATTTGTTCATAATCAGGAATAGTACTAGCTAAATCAATACTGCTTACAATATTACTCAAAGCATTATTTTGAAAATTATAAGTTATTTTGTGAGTAGTATCTAGAGAAGTACAAGTAAGAGATGATTTACCATCTTCCGTTGTTTGGGGATTAAAAGAAGGATATTCTTCATAAGACTTTAAAGTAAAAGTCAATTTAGAGATATTTTCTATTTCATCTGTTTTTAACTTTCTTGTAAAGTTATAAGTTGCTTTAGTTCCAATATTACTAGAATGGGTCAATTTAAGACGTTCTAATAAAGTTTGTTCATAGTTATAAAATTCTAAATAATAATTTTGTTTAGTTAAATCAACTTGATTATTACTCGAATTAGTTATACTATAACTAATAGTATTATCTTCTTCATTAATTACAAAATTATTTAAGATTAAATAATTTAAATTAACACTTAAATCTGGGGTAATATCATAAAAAATAAGTTCTTCTTCCTCTTTAGGAGGTTCATTTTCTTCAGGTTTAGGATTTGTTATCAAAGGAGCATTAATACCTTTAGATTCTAAATATTCACTTAATCTAACAGAGATTTCAGGTAAAAAGATAACTACTAAAATAAATAAAGTTAAAATAATAAATATACTTATAGAACTTTTACGATGACTTTCAAAGATCCCAATAGTCATTGGTTCTAATTCATTTTGTTCTAATTTTTTATTTTTAAAACGTTTTTTAGCCATATTATCCCTTCTTTTATCTCTAATATAGATTATAACAGATTTTTAAAAAAATAAAAAGACTTTTTTAGTCTTTAGGGTTAAAAAATAAAGCAATAATACTAGCAAAGATAACACTACCAACAATTGCAGCACCTCCTTTGGTTAGAAGACCAGTAAATATGCCAAGAATACCTTTAGATTTAAAGCCCTCTAAAGCTCCTGTATAAAGAAGATAACCAAAGTTAGAAATAATGGTGGAAGCTCCCCCACCGGCAAGTTCAATAAGTTTTTCATATATACCAAAGAAAGCTAAAATAGAACCTAAAACCGTGAATAAAGCCGTAATATGACCAGGTGTTAATTTAGTATTATCAATAATAATTTGCGCTAGAGCACAAAAGGTGCCAGCGATTAAAAAAGAATAAAGAAAAATCATGAATTGACCTCCAAACTTATAGCATGCGCAATACCAGGAATACCAAGTTTTTGATTAGCAAGTTGGACTGATTGTAAAGAACCAGTTGCAATAACAAGAATTTTTTGATATTTTTTACAAGCTAAAACACGTTCAAATAAAACTAAAGGAAGAGCTACAGGGCCACTGGCGCCGGCATATGTTTCTTGAGACTCCGTATATATTTCACAACCAGCATCTAAATATTTTTTAATAGGTAAATTGTAGTTTTTAGCAAGTATTTCTAAGAAAATATCTCTACCTACTTTACCTAAATCACCAGTGACAATAAGGTCATAATAATCAATGGAACGATGCATTTCTTTTAAGTGGGTAGATAAAGTATCGGCCGCGGCTGGAGCCATGACAGCACCCATATTATTAACATCTTTTACACCCATATCAATTGCTTTACCGATAGTAGCCGATTCAATTTTAATATTGGTTTCATCACTAGTTATAAGAGTTGCTACCGCGGCTGTAGAAGTGAATGTTGTGGTATGTTTTTTAATAGCTCCATATTCAATAGGATAACGAAATTGATGTTCGGCATTAAGATTATGACTACTTGTTACAACTATTACATTATTGGCTTGATTAGCTTTAATAAAAGAAGAAGCAACAATTAATTCTTCGATATAGGAAGCACAAGCACTATATACTCCTAAATAAGGAATATGAAATTTCGAAGCATTATAACTAGAAATGCTTATTTGGTTAATTAAATCTCCTCCGATTAATAAATCAATTTTGGATTCAAGTAAATGATTAACTCTTAAGAGGTTATCCACAACAACTTTTTGCATTTTAATCTCAGCTTGTTCAAAAGTTTTTTCCCCGTAATAGTAATCATCCATGACTAAATCATAATTTTTTAAAGTACCATTAGCCTCTAAAGGACCTACAATACTAAAATTATCTTTAATATATACATTAGTAAATTTTTTACTAGCCACTTATTATCACCTTCGCAATCACTAGAATAAACGCACTAATTATGCCATATAAAATAACGGAACCTGCTAATTTAAAAAAGTTTGAACCTAAACCAGTTATTAAACCTTCTTTTTTATAATCAAGAGCACTACTAGTTACGGAGTGAGCAAAACCAGTAGTAGGTAATAATAAACCTGCTTTAGCTTTAGTTATCCAGTTATCAAAGAAACCAAGACCGGTAAATAAAGATGAGAAAAAGATAATAATTAAACAAGTCCAAGTACTAGCTTCTATACGTGGTAAATTAGCTAAGTTCATAATTACTTGAGTTAAACCTTCGGCGATAAAACCAACACAGCCCCCAATTAAAAAGGCATAAATAGTATTGTGTAATTTATCTTCAGGTGGTTCATGTTTTTTGACTATTTTTTGATATTCTTCTTTGTTCATAATAAATCCTCCACTTTTATTATGAATTAAATTAAAGAAGTTATGCAAAGAAAAAAATATATGTATTTACCTACAGATAATTTTTTTAAATTAAGCAAGTTTGATAAATTATTTTATCTATATAAAAGCCTATTAAATTTAATTTTAAAATACTTTATTTTTATTTACTTATTGTTATACACAACTCTCTAATTTTATAAGTAATATAGAAAGTAATTGTTGTATGAATAAAATTGTATAATTAAAATCTTTTTAAGAAAATTTGTAACTATTTAAACAATTTTATCCATATTATTAGAAAAACTCAATATAATATTTCTTTATTATTTTCGGTAAATTTTATCTAAATCTTGTAGAGTTTGTGATAATAGGAAAATTTATTTTGCATCTGTCATAATGATATATGGTTTATCGATTGTTCCTTCTCCTTCAGAAAAGCATACTTCAGACTTTAAATTGATAACAGGTCGAAAGCCACTTGCAATGAGTATGCCGTAGTTATTAGTAAGAGCCCCACCGGATGAGATGCCAAATACATACGATATTCCATACGACGTTCCAAACAACGTTCCATCATCGAAGTAGCGAGGCGAAAGAGTCCAATAATAATTCCCTGTATATAACCAGTAACCATAGTTAGCTTTGCCAGAAAGACCTCCGGCATAAGCCACTTCATCTGCTGTTATTAGTCCTACTGGGACACTTAAGGCTCCATTACCTTTATTACTATCATCTGGTGTTGTATATAAATCTTCTTTATTTGGACACCCATAACTTGGATTTTTACTAGTTTCCAATCTTAAATATGCTCCATAATAAACAACTGTTTTTGAAGAAGTCCATCCTTTATTTGTTGCTTTTCCTGAATTAGTAGTACTATATGTTCTATCTCCACAGAATCCTGTTGTTCCATCTATAAGGTAACTATAACTACTCATATTAGTATTATACCATTCATCTATTATTGTTTTAGCATTACTTGGAGTGCCATTTGTTCCGGAAGGTCGTTGTTGACCTTTAGTATACATGTATCCTACATATTCACTATTATTAGTAGAGTTATTAAATTTATATCCTGTATTATTTACTCCATATCCTGTCATAAAATAGCCTTTTAAATCCTCATTGCCGTAATTAGGGTCTATATTGCTTGGATTGTTTCCTTCGCCAGCATAGATTAATCTTATTGTTCCATCTTCATTTATTCGGATTATTCGCCACCATATGTTTTGTCCTTCACTATTTTTTCCAAACTTTACCCAGTTATTGTTTACTGATCCTCTAAAATAATAAGTTTCTTGTTCATTTTCGCCCGTTGTCTTATATAATCCATTATGAGTTGTATCTGTACACTTGTCAGATGATGATGTTTTTCTATGTTTTGAATTATCACACGCGGTTTTACTAAAATTACTTACTTCTATTATTTCTTTTCCACTATTATCCGCTAGTATTTTATCTTTTGCTTTTTCCTTCTTTTCTATTGCTAATTCACATACTGTTCCTCGATGTTTAGCACTGTCGGTTATTTTTAATTTTTTATTTTCGATTGTTATTTCTATTTCATTTTCTACTTTATTTCCTTCTCTTCTTGTACATGTAAAACTACTTATACTATATCCATTTTCTAATTGATAATCGAATATATAATTATTTTCTGTTATTCCTGGCCCACTCTTTAATACTTTATCTTCTTTTCCAGTTTCTTTAATTGTTAAAGTCCACCAGGGTTTGTTTACTACTTTCGTATTTATTATAGGTATTACTTG
>CANQOE010000060.1 GCA_947625315.1 uncultured Bacilli bacterium
TATTTTTTTATAACTCTAAAAGGGCAAAGGGGGTAACTCTGCCCTTCTTTTCTTATGGGGGCAGTAGTTTACTTGTAAGTATGGCTAGTGTAGGTATTATTTTAAATGTTTCGAAAAATAACAAAATAAATTAACATCTAACTTATAAAGAAAGCAAAGATTTTTTGATCGCAATTTGCGACTAAAAAATAATATTGAAACTCAATTAATACTTTCTAAAAAGCAAAAGCTTTCTAAATGATAACTGCAGCTAAACATGTCTAAAATTTTGTATTCTTTTAGAGTATATTTATTTTCTAATAATTTTAAATCTCGGATTAACGTATTAATATCACAGGATACATAAATAATATTTTTAAAATTATTTTTTAAAATATAATCTATAGTTTTTTTAGATAAACCAGCTCTAGGAGGGTCGACAATTAAAGTGTCAACATCTAGCTTTAGTTTAGAAAGTTTTTGAGAAACATCACCTAAAAAAAATTCAATATTATTTTTATTATTTAATTTAGCATTTTCTAAAGCATTTAATACAGCATTGGGAACTATTTCCATTCCATAAACTTTTTGAGCTTTTAAAGAAGCAATAATGCTTAAAGTTCCAACGCCACAATATAAATCTAAAACTTTGTTATTTTCTTTAATATGACTTAAAATAAGAGAAAACAATTCTATGGTAATATAGGGATTCACTTGGAAAAAAGCATCATAACTAATTTTAAATAAATGATTAAATAAACGTTCATAATAAAAATCTTGACCATAGACTAATTTATTATTATAAACAATACCAATTAATTTAACTTTCTTTTTTAGTTCTGATATATTAATATTTAATTTATCTTGACTATTAATAATAAGAAGAATTTCTTGATTTTGGTTAACTCTTATGGTTAATTCCCCATTAGTAATATTTAATGATTGATAATTTTGAATAACTTCATTAATTGTTTGATTAGCAATTAAACAAGCGTTAATGGCAATTAAATTATGCGTTTCTTCTTCATAAAAGCCAATTTTATTATCTTTTATTTTTAAACTTAATTTATGACGATAATTAAAGTTTTGAGGATTCTTAATAACTTCTATATCTTTATTATAATTAATTTTATTTTTAAGAAATAATTCTTTAACTTTATTTAATTTATAATTTAGAGTATCAGCATATTTTAAGTTTAGTAATTGACAACCCCCACATAAATCAAAAAAAGGACATGGGCTAGGAATTCTTTCTTTACTTTTTTGGTGATATTTTAATACTTCCCCAATATTATATTTTGAATAAGTTTTGGTGATTTTAATATCCACTACGTCATTTGGTAAAGCATTTTTAACGAAGGTTACTTTATTATCTAAATGAGCTATACCTCTTCCATAATGGTCTAAACTTTCAATTAAAATATTTTGATACATATTAGCACCTCATAAAAATAGTATAATATTTTTAAAATTTTCGCAAGTATTAATTTAAAAAATTGCTTTTTTAAGTAGCCAAATGCCTAAAAATTAAGTATAATATACATGAAAGAAGGAGTATTATGCTTAAAAATATAAAAGATTATCAACATATTCATTTGATTGGCATTGGAGGAGCTAGTATGTACTCTATCGCGGCCATGTTACATAATGATTCTCTTAAAGTAACTGGTAGTGATATCTCTTTAAGTGAAAATGTTCAACATTTACGCGATTTAGGATTACAAATAGCTATTGGTCATGATATAAACTTAGTTAAAGATGCTGATTTAGTAGTTTATACCGCGGCGATTAAAGATGATGATGAAGAATTAGTTTATGCAAAAAATAATAATATTGAAGCTGTAGATAGAGCGGTTTTTTTAGGAGAATATACAAAAAATTATGAAAATTTAATTTGTATAAGTGGTACCCATGGTAAAAGTACCACTACATCGATGGTAGCTTCCGTTTTTTTAGAAGCTAACTTAAATCCTACAATTAATATTGGAGCTTCTTTAAAAAGAATTAAGGGTAACTATTACATAGGAGATAAAAAATATTTTATTTTAGAAGCTTGTGAATATGTCGATTCTTTTTTACACTTCCACCCTACTAGTGAAATAATTTTAAATATTGATGATGACCATTTAGATTATTTTAAAAATATTGATAATATTAAAAAATCTTTTTATAAATATGGCGAATTATTACCTCAAGATGGTTTTATGGTAATTAATGTTGATGATAAAAATACTCAAGATTTATTAAATATTAAACGGCCAAAAATTACTTATGCTATTGATAATAAAGAGGCTGATTATCAAGCAAGAAATATAACTTATACTGATTTAGGATTTCCTAATTTTGATGTTTATTATAAAAATGAATTAATAGGCAATTTTACTTTAGGAGTTTTGGGACGCCATAATATTTTAAATGCTTTAGCTACTATTGCTTTAGCTAGAAATTATAATATTGATAGCAATATTATCCAAAAGGCTTTAGCCAATTTTAGAGGAGTTCATCGACGTTTTGAATATTTAGGAAAATATCATAAGGCAACATTAATCGATGATTTTGCTCACCACCCAACCGAAATAATGGCAACTTATAACTCAACCAAAAATTTAAAATATCATGAATCTTGGGCAATATTTCAAGCCCATACCTATAGTCGAACAGTAGAACATTTAGAAGAATTTGCAAGTATTTTAGCTAAGTTTGACCATGTAATTATATGTGATATATATCCCGCGAGAGAAACCAATATTTGGAATGTTAAAGAAAGTGATTTAGTTGATTTAATTAAAAAAGATAATTTACAAGTTTGTCATATTGCTACTTATGAAGAAATTGCTAAATATTTAAAAAATAATATTCAAGATAGTGATTTAATTTTAACTATTGGGGCTGGTCCTATTAATAAAGTAGCGGAAATTTTACTTAAAGAAGAAAAATAAAAAAGCATCACACTTGCTTTTTTATTTTTGTAATTTTCTTACAAATGGGCGATTATTTAAAAAATTATCATAATTTTCATAATAAAATTTTTGAGTATCGATAGCCCATCGTTCAATTTGAGAATTATAAATTGCTTCATTGTTGGCACTTTTTGAAAATGTTCTTTTATATCTTATATCCCAACTATCTATGGAATTAGATGCAAATTCAAAATATATATTTTTATTAATCAAAACGTTTAATATTAAAATATTATCTATTAGTTTATTAGGATTAGAAATAATTATATTATTTTCAGATAAAAATTTAATAAATCTTGGTAAATCATTTTTTAAAAGTTCCATTTGTTTTTCTTGGTTTTTAATTTGTTTTTTATAATAAGAAGCAATTTTTAGATAAGAATAATTGTTTTTCAAATAATCATATATTATCATATTTTTTAAAAATACTTTGTTTTCATTTAAACTTAAAAGATTGGCATTTACTAATTCATCAAAATATGGTTTTAAATCCCCAAAAGTATAATTTGTTTTAAAATCTTTATTATATTCTTTAATAACATCTTCTTTTTCACAAATACTTAAGCATTTTTTATAAGCTGATAATCCTGGCTGACCAGGAGATGATACAATATCTTTATAATAGGTTAATCTATTATTTAATAAAACTAAAAGAGCTAATTTTAAATTTTCTAATATATTATTACTTAATTCTTTATTAGGTATATAATTATTTATAAAGCGAAAAAATTCATTAATATTTAAATCTAATTGATTAAAGTCATTATTATCTAAAGAATATAAATATTCAACCTTATTAATATAATGAAACAAAAAATATGGAAGCTTTCTAGAAAAACATCCTAATATTTCTATTTTTTCATTAAGAATACTATATACATCATTTATATTTTCTGCACCATATTTAGAAATTAACAACTTTTCTAATTTATCAACATAATAATTTAAAATTAAACCCTCATCAAATAATACTTCGACAAAACAAACGTCAGGAAAATTAGCTATATCAATTGTTTCCAAAAAATTATCAATGCTTAAAAAATTTGGTTTTAAACATCCTAATATTTCTGCTAATATTAAATCTTCAGTATTTATAAAAACATAATACCTTTTTTTGTTTAAGCTTTGAAAAAAAGTTACAATTTTAGGATAATAAGAATTAGTTAAAATAATTTCTAAATTTTGTTTATTATCTAAAGTCATTTTATATACCTCCAACAAAAAAATTATAACACTTTAAAAATTTTTATATTTCTTTTATTCTAGTTTTTTACTTAATTTTAGTTCAGCAGTTATTCCTTGGCTTTTTAATTTTTGAGCTAAATAAGTTAATTCTTTTTTAATTATCAAAGATACATAAGCTATGGTAATGTGAAACTTATTGGCAATTTCTTGTTGACTATATTCTCGATCATAAAAACCAAAGTATAATTTTATTATTTCTTTCTTCTTATTTGGTAATTCTTCAACTAATTGACGAATAATTTTATTAGTTTCTTTTCTTTCATAATCTTTTACAATATCAATATTTTCAGCGACTAATGTTCCTTCAAGAGTTATATTTTTACCATTATTATCTTTATAAACTGGATTATAAAGGCTTTGAATTGGGAAATTTTTATTTTCTTTTCTTAAATATATTATTATTTCATTATCAATACAACGGACAGCATAAGTAGAAAATTTTTTATTTTTCGAAATATCAAAACGCAATATACTTTTATATAAACCCATTAAACCTAAAGAAATTAATTCACTTAAATCATGATAATAGCTATATTTTTTTAAAACCTCATTATAAACTAAACGCATCTTATGTTCAAAAATAATACTGCAAGCAGAGGTATCCCCTGCTTGCAATCTTTCAAAATAAGAAATTAATTCAGTTTCTTTTAAAGGTTTAGGAAGCAAAGCTCTTTCAACAAAAATATCTTTATATTCCATATTTACATCTACTTTATGAAAAATTAACGATATATTTTAAACATGAAAGCAATAACACCGATGCCTCCACCAATAGCAACTAAACAAGCTGAGATTAATAAAACTTTTTGAGTAACATTCATATCACTTTGATTTGAAGAAACTTCTTCTGGAGAATTTTCAAGGGTATCAGAATCACTATTAGAATTATTATTCAATTCTTCATTAGTCGAACTATCATTATTTGCGGCATTATCAGAAGTATTTTCATTAGTTGGATTATTATTAGAATTTTGGTTGTTTAAATTATTGTTACTATTACTACTATTATTATTGGAATTGTTGCTATTATTGTTATTGTTTGGATTAGTATTGTTGTTATTATTTTGATTTGAATTATTTACTTCATTATTAGAATTATCACTAAAATTTGGATTATTCTCTTTATCAGTTGGTTCAGTTACATTATTATCTTTATTTTCTTCTTGGTTAGTATTTTGATCTTCTACTTTTACTTCATCAGTTATCCAACTAACCGCGGCCGTGATACTTTTAACATTACCTGTGGAATCTTGATAGACAAATTCGAAACTACCATTAGTTTTAAATGTATAAGTATTTCTACCATCATTATTTAAAATATTAATAGCTTCCGTGCTTTCTAAAGTAACTGTTACCGGTTTAGTAGTTTGAGTAATTGTACTATATTTTATATAAACGGGATCATCTTTTTTAGCAATCCAATCTACTGTAGCAGTTGCCGTATTCGTGTTTCCATATTTATCGGCAAATTTAAAAGTAAATGAACCATTTTTCGTAAAGGTAAAAGTATGACTACCATTATTATTTAGAATATTGATATCTTTTATTTTACCATTAACTAAACTAACAGTTGCGACAACATCTTGATTAGTTAAAGCGGTATTACTATAATTAATTTCCACAACAGGAACTTCTAAAGAAGTAATATCTTCATAGATATGGAAAGCGGTTGCGGACATATATCCCCCAACAGTTTTAATACCTTTTACCATAATATACTGTGTATATGTAGGATTTTCATATTCCAAAGTTTTTGTGGCACTATTATTAGCCCAAGAAGTTGAATCGGTAATTTTTACCCAATCTTCATTAATATCACTAGATGGAACCCACTCTTCTTCAGTTAAATGACTATCCGAAATATCTTTAGGAAGAGCATATACTTGAGCATCTTGAATAGTTCCATTTCCGCCTCCTGAACGAGGTACATAATCGATAGCAGACACATACGCCGCTCTATCTAATTTGATAATTACATAACGATTTTCATCAGTTTGATTCCACCAAGTATGCCAATGGGTAAGAATTGAACCATCTAATAATTTATCTTTGCCATTATTGTGGCCTGGTTCTTCTGAAGAAACTCCCACAATTGTCATTCGTGATTCCGGAATATATCTTCTTTCCATTTCCTCACCGGCTGAAGTAAAATCAAAAGCTATTTCTTCACTAGCTAAATGAGTACTATTTGCTCGAACACGTAAATAAATAGTTTTTTCACCTTTTAAGTCCGGTTCAACATCTTCTAATAAAGACCATTCATTATTGGTAGAATAACGCCATTCAATGGTATTATCGGCTCCAATAATGCGATTTTCTAAATCATTAGCATAGACATTTGGTGATAATTGAGCTTGGGTAATATCAATACAATAAACAATATCTAAAGCCCCAACTACCCGAACTAAAATGTCGGTATCTTCACGAATACTAGCTACTTGTTGCGAAGTAAGTTTAACGCTCATACTATTACTATCTAACCAGTGTTCCCCACCATCTAAAGAATATTGCCAATGAACACCATTGCCTTCATAACGGGAAGCAAGTCTGATTTGATTAGCATTTTCCCCATCAAATGAGAAAGTAGCAATTGTTGTATCATGATTATTAGCTAAGTAATTAGCAACTTGATTAACTGCTTTAGCTTGAATACTTTCATTACTTGTAGCATTCATAGCATCTTTTAAAGCTTTAGCTAAATAATCTTGATAAGCAACGTGATTAGCAAAAGTTAATTTGCTTTCTACTTGACGAATTAAATCATGCATTGGTAAAGGATAATATTTTAAGGTAGAAGTAATTCTTTCCACTAAATCTAAATATTCTTTTTCAGTAGTATGTTCATCACTTAAATAAACATTTACTAAACCTAACCAAGCATCAAAATTAATATCTTGAATATTTAAAGCTTCTTCATAAATGGCTTTTAATTTGACTAAATCACCTTCATATATTTTAGCTTTCATTAAAACTTTTTCACTAGCCACATATTTATCATAATCATTTAAAGCCGCTTGAGCAAGTAAAATATAACTAGCAGGATAAGCTCCGGCATAAGAGCCACTACCCCAACCATTAGGCA
>CANQOE010000061.1 GCA_947625315.1 uncultured Bacilli bacterium
TTAAAATAACCGATAGTGCTAAAAAAAGAGGAACAGTATGTGAAGTAAATATAGCTAAATTAGATAATAATCCTCCAACACCTCCAACAATGAGTTATAGTAATGGAACAATAACTTTAAGTGGAAGTACAGATAAAGAAAGTAAGGAAAATGAAATAAAATATTATTATAAAACAGATTGTACAGGAACAGAAGATAAAGAAAATTATACTCAAGCATCAACAATAGAAGTAACAAAATTAAATCAAGCAACACAAAAGATATGCGCTTATGCTGAAGATGAAGTAGGAAATAAAAGTGCTATAACTCAAAAAACATTAAATATAATTGCATCAAAAACAGCTAGTTCTCAAACAAAATATCAATGTGAAAATGGTAGTTATGTAGATAATACAAATGCTTGTAGCAAAACAGAAAATAAAGAATATACAGAAACATATAATCAAGCTTGTACTAGTGTAGATAAAGGGGCTTATGGATGGAGTGCAGAAACAACGACAAGTAATTTACAAAGTTGTCAATCAAATAGTATAAGTTGTTCGGCTACAACAGTTGGTCAAACAAATAAGAGTTGTAGCAAAAAATCTCAAAGCCCTTGTCCAGAAGGTTGGGAGGATCTTGGCCAAGAATGTTATAGTGGGCCAATCAAAGGTTATGATTATTACCCTAGTGATGATGATGCTGAAAAAATTTGTGAAAGTATATGTAAATCATATGGTACTATGTGGACTGGGTATGGTGGTATTAATACTCTTACTTGTTGGTGTGATCATCGTAGTACTACAGTTTATACAATGAAAGAAAAAACCTGTGAATGGAAAAGTAATATGCAAAATGAATATGCTGAACCTATTAAAACTGGTTCAAGTGGAGGATGTTCCCCAACAAGTCCAGGATGTACACCAACTGCGAATAATTGTAAAGCTTCTGGTACAAGTTGTTCTTCTACCACAACCTGTACAAAAAGTTGTACAGCCAGTTGTACTATATCATATACTGGAACCTTAAAATATTATTGCCCAATAACTCAGACATATTACAATACTTCAGGAGAAGCTACTAGTGCTTGTACTAATTATTGCTCAGCAGGTACTTATTATAATACTAAATGTTATAATTTAACGGATTAGTTTTAATTCGACAAAATATTCTTTAAGTTTATGTTAGAATATAATTGGTGAAGAAGATGAAAGTTAAATTATTTGATGAAAATCATGAAAAAGATTTAGAAATGCAAATTAATAAATTTATTTCGACTTTAGATGGGGAAATAATTGATATTAAATTTCAAACGGCTATAACAATGTTTGGCGAAGAACAAATTTATTGTTTTAGTGCTATGATTATTTACAATTAATCTTAATTTTTTAAGATTTTTTGTTTTGTTAAAGTAATAAAGCTATACTTTTTAGTTAATTTATGGTAATATATATTAGGAAAAGGTGAAGTTATGAAGAGAAATAGCTTTATTGAAGGAACAATTATTGCTACTTTAGCCATTATCTTTATTAAAGTATTAGGGGTAATTTATGTTATTCCTTTTTATGCTATTGTGGGCGTTCAAGGAGCTTCTTTATATGGTTATGCTTATAATATTTATGCTTTATTTTTAGAGATAGCTACGGCAGGTATTCCTAATGCTGTTAGTAAGTTAATTAATGAATTTAATACTTTAAATAAACAAGAAGCTAAAATTAGAACTTTTAAAATTGGAAAAAGATTACTTAGTGTAATTGCAATAATAAGTTTTATTGTTTTATTTGTTTTTGCTCCTCAAATTGCTAAATTTATTATCAATGATTTAACGGGAGGAAATACTTATCAAGATATTGCTTTTGTTATTCGTTGTGTTTCTTTTGCTATTTTAGTTTTTCCTTTTTTAAGTATTACGAGAGGTTTCTTTCAAGGACATAATATAATTTCAGTTTCTTCTATTTCGCAAGTAATTGAACAAATTGCGAGGGTTATTGTAATCGTAGGTGGTAGTTATTTAGCTTTAAATATTCTGCATTTAGATTTAAAACATGCGATAGGTATTACAGTTTTTGGGGCCTTTATTGGTGGTTTAGCTTCTCTATTTTATTTACTGGATAAATTGCGAAAGAATAAAAAACAATTTAATTTAGATACCGAATTTACTAAAAAAGATAATATAAGTAATAAAGATATTATTAAGAGAATTATTAAGTATGCTATACCGGTTATTGTTATTAGTATTGCTTTTACAATTTATAATAATATCGATATGATTTTAATTTTAAGAACAATGGCTAATTTAGGTTACAGTGGTCAACAAGTAGAATATATTGCTTCTAGTGTTAGTGTTTGGGCTGGGAAAATTAGTGTTATTGTAACTTCGATTGCTTTAGGTTTATCTTTAAGTTTAATTCCTTCTTTAGTAGAAGCTTTTACTTTAAAGAAATATAACGAAGTTAATGATAAGTTTAATAAAGCTATTGAAATTGTCTTATTTATAACTATTCCAATGTGTGTAGGTATTTCAATGCTTAGTGAAGCTATTTGGACAATATTTTATGGGCATAATTTACTTGGGGCTAGTATTTTAAAAGCCGCGATTTTTATGCCTTTATTTGCTAACTTATATACCATTTCTAATCATACTTTACAAAGTATTAATAAATTTAAAATGGTTTATATAAGTGCTTTAACAGGAATTGGCTTAAATACCTTACTTGATGTTCCTTTTATGTATTTACTAAATTATATAGGTTTACCTTCTTATTGGGGTACTACTTTAGCTACAATTGTAGGTTTAGGTTCAACTCTTGTGATTGCGATGATTATCTTGAAAAAAGAATATAAATTTAAATATCAAGAAATATTTAAAGTTTTAAAAAAGACATTAATTCCTTTAATAATTATGATAGGAATTGTCTTTGGGTTAAAAGCTTTAATTAATTTAAATATTGCTAATCGTCTTTGGGCTACTATATATGTTGCTATAATTGCATTAATTGGTTCAATTGTTTATTTCCTTATTTCGCATAAAATTCATTTAATTCAAGATATTTTTGGAGAAGATTATTTAAATAAAATTAAAAATAAATTTTTAAAAAGAAAAAAGGCCTAAAGTTAGACCATATAGACATTAGTTGTGTTATCGATGTCATCAGTTGAATAAAGGGTTGTTTGTTCTAGTTTACTTAAACGAACATCCAAACGATTTATTTGTCTTTCAATTTTAGCAAGTCGGGAATCGATTTCATTATAATCAAGATTATTTAAATTATTATTCATATTAGGCATCATATTAGGGCCGGCATAAAAGCCTTGATTAGCATAACTTTGAAAAGTATTAGGATTATTATTTAGGTTAAAATTGGGAAATGTTCCTTGATTATACATTTGGGATTCTTGAAAAAAAGTATTGCGATCTTTTTTCATAAATGTTCCACCTCAATTTATTATATGCAAATAAATATAAAAGGAGTGATATTTAACTATGCGTTTAAGAAATTTAAAAGATAAAGATAATTATCTAAATAATTGTACTTATTTAATTAAAGAACCTCAAGAATATATAGGAAAATGGGCAACTATTTTTAATAATAATCAACCTATTCATTTAGAAATTGGGATGGGTAAAGGGGATTTTATTTATCATATGGCTTTAAAATATCCCCATATTAATTTTATTGGAATCGAAAAATATACGGGGGTTATAGCTAGAGCTATCAAAAAATATCCTACACCTTTACCTAATTTATATCTAATTAATATGGATGCCAAAGATTTAAGTAAAGTATTTAATGGTGAAATAGCAACAATTTATTTAAATTTTAGTGATCCCTGGCCTAAAGCAAGACAAGAAAAAAGACGTTTAACTTCTTTAGATTTTTTAAAAATATATGATTTAGTATTTAAAGATAATAAAAGAATTGTAATGAAAACCGATAATAAAGATTTATTTGCTTATTCTTTAGTATCTTTATCTAATTATGGTTATATATTAAAAGATGTTTCTCTAGATTTAGCAAATAAAGATATCGATAATGTATTAACAGAATATGAAATAAAATTTCGAAATCAAGGAATAACGATTAATTATTTAGAGGCTATCCAAAAAAATTTGACAATTAGGTAATTTTAGTGTAAGATAAAGTTGTTCGCTTGAATTATATTAGCTTACTTTTTAAAGAAAAAGGAAGGTAATATGAAAATATTAAAGAAAATACTCGTAGTTTTATTAGTCTTTTTTAGTATGATTATAACTAGTAAAGCTACAACTAATACGATTAAAAAGGGTGAAGTAATTCCTGATGTTTGGACGAAAATTGAAACACCTAAATATAATTATCGTAGTCGAATGTATCAATTAACAAATGCCACGACAAATGAACTAGTTTATTGTATAGAGCCAGGTAAGCCTTTAGACGGCGAAGAATATACAGTATATAATAGTTTAAGTGATTTAGACTTAGATTTGACTACGGATGTTTGGAATTATTTACAAAAAATAGCTTATTTTGGATATGGTTATAAAGACCATACGGATATAAAATGGTATGTTGCTACCCAAATGTTAATATGGAATTATGTTTTACAAGATACCGGACGAGTATATTTTGTTGATGATGATTTTCAAGAAGTTTATTTATATCAAGAGGAACAAGATGCCATTATGGCTGAAGTTAATAATATGAATATAATTCCTTCATTTGCTTTTAGTTATGTTGATACTCCTACTCATGAATTAAGAGCCAATACGGATTTAGTTTTAGAAGATAAAAATAAAGTTTTACATTTATTTGAAGCTGAACCCAATAACTTATTGGCAACCGCTCGAGTTGAAGGCGATACTTTAATATATAATCAAGAAACTTGTGGAGGTAATATTTTAGTTTCAATGTCGCGCAAATTTAATGATGTTGGTAAAACACCTAAAATATATTATAATAAAAATGGGCAGACATTAATGGGAAGAGGAAATATTTCCTCAGTCACGGCTTTTATTTTGGTAAAAGGAATAATTCCGGATGTTAAATTATCTAAAAAGAGCAATGAAGAAACATCTTTATCTTTAAAGGGGGCAGTTTTTGGTTTATATTCCGCGGATAATGATCAATTAATTCAAAAATATACTACTAATGATAAAGGCGAGATAGTTATCCATAATTTAATAGGTTCTTATTATTTCCAAGAATTAGAAGCCCCTTTTGGCTTTAAATTAAGTGATGAGAAGTATTATTTTTCGCTTAATACTCGTAGCTATGAAGATATTATTGTCGAAGCCCAAAATGAAGTAATTAAGAAAAAGGTTGTTTTAGAAAAATATTTAGCTTATCAAGATGGAAGTATGCAACTAGAAAGCAATGCCGAATTTGAATTATTAAAAGATGGTAAAGTAATTCAAAATTTAACAACTGATAAATATGGAAAAATTACGATGGAACTTGAATGTGGTGATTATATTCTCCATCAAGTTAAAGGCACTCCAGGATTTAATTTTGCCGAAGATATTGAATTAATTATAAGAGATGATAATCCCGAAAATAGGGTAATTCATAATGACCAAATTACCGGAAGTTTAGTTATTCAAAAGCTTGATGGTGAATCTTTAGAGTTAATTGAAGAACCAGCTTTATTTAAACTAAAAAAGCAAGACACTGGAGAATATTTAGTTTTAAATGGCGAAGATACTTTTGCAACGAAAGATGGGGGTTTAACTTTAAATGATATTCCTTATGGAACGTATTTATTGAAGGAAGTTTTAGCTCCTTTAGGGTATTTAGCAAGTGATCAAGAATATATCGTGGAAATAAAAGAAGATAAACAAGTTATTACTATCGATGTTTTAAATACCAAAATTAAAAAAGGTAGTATAGTAATCGAAAAGAAAGATAGTGAAAATTTCAACCCTTTAGAGGGCGCGGTTTTTCAAGTATATGATGAAAATAATAATTTAATTTATGAAGGAGTTACAGACAGCCAAGGAAAAATTGTTTTGGAAGACTTAGATTTAGGAATATATATCATAAAAGAAATTGCTCCTCCCCAAGATTATATTGCTACTCCTAAAGAGTATGTCGTGGAGCTTGTTGAAGATAAAGAAACAGTGGTTTTAGAAGTTGAAAATACCAAAATTAAAAAAGGTAGTTTAGTAATAGTAAAAACCGATAGTGTTTCTAATCTCCCTTTAGAGGGTGTTGATTTTCAAGTATTTGATGAAAATAATGAGGTTATCTATGAAGGAAAAACCGATGCTTTAGGACAAATAGTTATTGAAGATCTCCAACCGGGTTTATATACGATTAAAGAAATTTTAGCTTTAGAAGGTTATATTTTAGATGAAGAAGAAATAATCGTGGAAATTAAAGAAGATACTAAAAGTACAGTTGAAATTACAAATCGCCAAAAAATCGTATCACCGGCCACAGGAACAAAGGAAGCTATTGGAGCTTTTACTTTAAGTGGAATAATGTTATTCATTGGTTCTTTAATTTGTAATCATGGCTCTAAAAAGTCTTAAAATTGGGGGTTATATCTTAATTATTTTGGGGTTATTTATTCCTTTAAGTTATGTAGGAGGTAATAAAGTAATGCAAGCTTTAAATACAAAAGAAGTCGAAAAAGCCCAAACTCAAAATACTTACTATGGTATTTTAGAAATTCCTAAAATAAACTTTAAAAGACAATTTTATGCGATAGATAGTCCTCAAAATAATGTAAATAAAAATATTAATCTTTTAAAGGGGAGCATAATGCCTAAGGAAGGTAATATAAGTAATATAATTATCGCGGGTCATTCCGGTTGGGGCTTAAAAGCTTTTTTTAAAGATCTTTATAAATTAAAAGAAGGAGATATAGCTAAAGTATATTATAATAATTATCTATATACTTATTCTCTAATTGCTTTAGAAATTCAAGATAAAACTGGAGTTCTTTACTTAAAAAGTTATCCTCAAGATATGTTAACACTTATTACTTGTACGAAAAATAATGATAAGACGCAAGATATTTATTATGCCCAACTAATTAATAAAGAAATAATTAATGTTTCTTAATTGTCAATAGTTTTTTAAAAAATTACAGAAAAAAAGAGTAAATTAAATTAAAAAGAGAAACTTTATGAAATTTGTGAGCAAAAAATAACATAAAGTTTTTTT
>CANQOE010000062.1 GCA_947625315.1 uncultured Bacilli bacterium
ATAAAATAAATTTTGTTCAAGTTTCATGACTATGTGTGCCTTGAACGAAGTGAAAGGAATGTGTGGTTAGTATGAAAGTAAGAGTTATTAGTGCTTTAGTGGCTTTTTTAATTTTTATTCCTTTAATATGGATTGGTAGTTATCCTTTTGCAATTGCAATGGGAGTATTAAGCATTTTAGCCTATAGGGAGATAACAGATTTAAAAGAACCATATTTAAAAATTCCTGATCTAGTTAAATTATTAGGGCTTCTTTCAATTTTATATCTCGTTCTTGGAAATTATGGTAATTATTCTTTAGATCTATCGATTGGTTATCCTCGTTTATTTGTACCTTTAATTTTAATTTTATTACCAGCTGTATTTTATAAAAAAGATAAATATGTTACTAAAGATGCTTTTGCTTTATTAGGTATTGTTTATTTATTAGGTTTCTTATTTAATATTTTAATAGCTATTAGAAATGTTCGATTAGGGCTTCTTATATATTTATTGGGAGTAACTATTCTTACCGATACTTTTGCCTATGCAGTTGGTATGCTTATAGGTAAGCATAAAATGACTAAAATAAGCCCTAAAAAAAGTTGGGAAGGCTTTTTTGGTGGACTTATCGGCGGTGTAGCATCTGGTTTAATAATTTATACTAATATTGTTGGATCATTTAGTTTTAAATTATTAATTATAACTATTTTAATATCTATTGCTGGTCAAGTTGGTGATTTATTCTACAGTAAGATAAAAAGAGAAAATGGTATTAAAGATTTTTCTAATATAATGCCTGGTCATGGAGGCATTTTAGATCGTTTAGATAGTTTGTCTTTTGTCGTATTTACATATATTGTTTTGTATTGGTTATTTTAAAGGAGAAGATAAAGCATGTGGATTTTAACATTAATATTGTTTATATTTATTCTAGGAATTATTGTTTTAGTACATGAATTAGGTCATTTTTTATGGGCTAAAGCTTTTGGTGTATACATTTATGAATTTTCTATTGGTATGGGGCCAGTCATCTTTTCTGTAAAAGGTAAAAAGGATGGTATAACCTATAATATAAGAGCTTTACCAATTGGTGGTTTTGTTTCTATGGCTGGGGAAGTTTATGAAGACGATAAAAAAGTGCCAAAAGAAAAATGTTTATGTAATAAGCCTATTTGGCAAAGAATTATTGTAATGGTTGCGGGAGTTACGAATAATTTTATTATGGCTATTTTAATTTTATTTGTCACAGCTCTAATTTGGGGAAGCAGCAGTTTAACACCAAAAATCTTAAGCGTGGAAGAAAATTATCCCATGGCTGAAGCAGGAATAGTTGCGGGTGATACCATTGTGGCAATCAATAATCATAAAGTAAATACTTGGGATGAAGCACAAATAATTTTATATTATAAAAATAAAGATGATCAATACAGCTTTACTATTAAACATGAAGATGGTAAAGTTGAAGATTATAAAATAACACCAAAAGTAGAAAAAGATGATGAAGGGGTAGAAACTAAAGTTTTTGGTATTAGAGTTGATCAAGAAGAAACAACGGGATTTTTAAATAAAGTTAAATATACTTTTGAAAAATTTTGGTCAATTGTTGTTTCAATGTGGCTTACAATTGTTGGCCTTGTAACAGGTAAAATATCTTTAGGAGCTTTATCTGGTCCAGTTGGTATTTATTCAGTAGTTGGAGAAAGTGCTAAATTAGGTGTATATTATATTGTTTATTTAATTGCTTACTTATCAATAAATGTTGGGGTAATTAACATTATTCCTATCCCTGCATTTGATGGGGGAAGAGTTCTCTTCTTATTAATTGAAAAAATAAAAGGTAGTCCAATTAATCAAAAAATAGAAAATTGGTTTATAGGTATTACATTTGCCTTATTAATGCTTCTTATTATTATTGTTACAATTAATGATATAATTAGATTATTTTAAAGTAAGCTTTTATTGCTTACTTTTTCTTTTAGTTTTATAATATTTTATATGAAAGAAAAGTTAAGAAGTAAGTATTTAGGCGTTCGGGCTAAAATTAAAAATAGATCATCAAAGGATCAAACCATATTTTTAAAAGTTATTAATAATGAAAAGGTAAAATTAGCCGAAGTAATTTTAATATATGTTTCATATAATCATGAAGTTGATACGTTTAAATTAATAAATTATTTTTTAAAAAATAAACGGGTAGCTGTTCCTAAAATTGAAAATGATCAAATGAATTTTTACTTTATTAATAATATTGACGAATTAAAAGAAGGTTATGCCCATATATTAGAACCTACGACTAAAATAAAAGTAACAGATTATGAAAAAGCAGTTTGTATAACGCCAGGAATTTGTTTTTCAAAAGATGGATATAGACTTGGCTATGGAAAAGGCTTTTATGATAAATTCTTTTTAGAGCATCCAGTTTATCGCATAGGATTATGTTATCAAGAATGTTTACTTCTTCATTTAGTTAAAGATCAATATGATCAAAAAGTAAATGAAATAATTACTGATAGAGGGATAAATAATGGCTAAAATAATTTTAAAAATAGAGGGAATGAGCTGTAGTGCTTGTCAAAATACTTTAGAAAAATATTTAAATAAACAAAAGGGTATAATATCGGCTTCCGTTAATTTAGTAATGGCCCAAGCCTTAATTAACTATGAAGATTATCTTACAATAGATGATTTAAATCGTTTTGTAGAAGAAGCTGGCTATAAAAGTTTAGGAGAATATAATCCAAAAGAAGAAGATAAAAGAGATTATAATAAAATTTATTTAATCATCTTAGCAATTATTGGTCTTTTTCTCATGTATGTATCGATGGGACATATGTTTCATCTTACATCTATTTCTTTTTTAGATATGATGAATCATCCCGTTAATTATGGAATATGTCTATTTATTTTAACAATTCCTTTTCTTGTTTATGGTTTTGATATTATCAAAAAAGGTTTCCTTAAAATAATAAGAAGAGAGCCAAATATGGATTCTTTAGTTACAGTTGGTTTATTTGCTAGCCTAGTTTATAGTTTAGTTAACTTAGGATTGATCATAAAAGGAAATACTACTTTTGTTCATCACTTGTATTTTGAATCAAGTGCCATGATAATTTATTTTGTTAAATTGGGAAGGTTTATTGATAAAAAATCAAAAGAAAAAACCAAAGAAGCAATTCAAGAATTAGTTCAAATAACCCCAGAGAAGGCTTTAATAAAGAAAGATGATGAAATAAAAGAAGTTACGATTGACGAAGTTAAAAAAGGAGATATATTAGTTTGCAAACCAGGAATGAAAATTGCCGTTGATGGCTTTATTAGTAGGGGAGAAGCTCATTTTGATGAAGCATTTATTACTGGTGAATCTAAGATGAAGAGAAAAGGAAAAAATGATAAAGTAATCGCTGGTAGTTTAAATATGGATGGTTATGTAGAATATGTTGCTTTTAAAATAGGACCAGAATCAACCATTTCTGAAGTGGTAAGATTAGTCGTAGAAGCCACCAATAGTAAAGCTCCGATTAGCTTTTTAGCGGATACCATTAGTGGCTATTTTGTGCCGGGTATTTTTATCATTGCCTTTTTAACTTTAATTATTTATTTATTACTTGGTTATGCTTTCAATGAAGCTTTAATATCTTTTGTAACAGTTTTAGTGGTAGCTTGTCCTTGTGCTTTAGGGTTGGCAACTCCTTTAGCAATCGTGGTAAGTGAAGGAGCATCCGCGAAAAAAGGTATATTAATAAAAAAAGGTGAAATTTTAGAAAATGCTCATAAAGTTGATACTATTATTTTTGATAAAACGGGAACGCTTACTTATGGAAAATTAAAAATATTTAAATTATTTAATTATAGTGAATATCAAGAAGATAAAATTTTAGAATATGTCGCCCTTTTAGAAAAAAACTCGACACATCCCATAGCTAATGCTTTTGCTAATTATAAAACTAATAGTGAAGTAGTTAAATTTAAAAACATAGTAGGAGTAGGATTAGAAGGTAGGATTTTTAATCATCATATTTATGTTGGGAGTAATAAATTATTAACTAAGCTTAAAATAAAAGAGACATTTACAAAAGATGAAGCATTCTTAACGCAAAATGAATGTAGTCTTATCTACGTTATTATTGATGGTAAAGTAGCGGCCTTAATTGGTGTTAAAGACATTTTAAGAGAAAATGCCAAAGAAGTGATTAAAAACTTAACGGAAATGGCGAAGGATGTTATTATTTTAAGTGGCGATAATGAAGAAACTTTAAAAAAAGTAGCCAAATCTTTAAATGTTAAAAAAATCGAAGCTAATCTTTTGCCTCAAGATAAAGTTGCTTATTTAAAGGCCCTAAACGATCAAGGTAAAAAAGTCATGATGGTTGGTGATGGAATTAATGACGCCCCAGCTTTAGCTATGGCTTTAGTGGGTGTTTCTGTAAGTGGAGGTACAGATATTGCTTTAAATTCAGCAGATGTAATTTTGATGAATGATAATCTAGAAAAAATAGAGGAGTTAATTAAAATAAGTGCCAAAACAATTAAAATTATTAAGCAAAATTTGTTCTGGGCATTTATTTACAATGCTTTAATGATTCCTATGGCTATTGGCTTATTTAAATTTATTAATTTAAGTATTAATCCTATGTGGGCTAGTTTAGCTATGGTTTTAAGTAGTTTAACTGTTGTTTTAAATTCTTTAAGATTAAGAAAATAATAGTCTAAATAAAAAATTAATGTTATAATAAGGTTGTTCTTGTAGCTCAGTTGGATAGAGCGTACGCCTCCGACGCGTAAGGCCGAGGGTTCGATTCCCTTCAAGAACACCAAAATAAAATGAAACGACTTTTAAAGAGTCGTTTTATAATGCTTATTAAAAATTAATAATTCCAAATCCTAGTACAATACCTAAAATAATTAGGAAAATAATTAATAGAGTAAATATAGAGATATAACCTAAATTGTTATTTCCTTCTTTTAAAGAAGGAGGGAATAAATCAGGAAAATTATCCGCAAAATTTTCCGTATTAAAATTTTTTAAATCATCATTTAAAAGAAGGGGATTGAAATTTTTAACTCTTAACTTATTTATTAATCTATCAAAATGAAATTTTAAATAAGTTTGATAATAATTTTCTAAATCTTGGGAGGATTTAAAGATGCCATTTTTAAATCCTTTTTTCATGCTTTCAATAGTTATAGGTTTTAAATAGCTAAAAATAATGTTTTCTAAGGTCCAAGTATAATTTTCATCTTTATCTTTATTCCAAAATAATAATTCAATATAATTAAAAAGTTTTTTAACCTCTTCTTCACTTGCTATTTCTCCTAAGGATTTTTGTAAGCGAATAGCTAGGCCATTAGAAAAATATATATTTTTAATATCATCTACGCCAACTAAACTAGCAAGAATATAAACTACATCTGTAACGTCGCTATAACCACTATTAAGGATGGCATTGGGATAAAATTGTTGGGTTAACATTTCAGTACAGCCTTCATTTAAATAAACATTAAGGTTTCGACCATCCGGAATGTAAGCGGCTAGCCCTGAATGAATAAGTTCTAGTTCATCATAGCATTTTGTACTGGCCATATGTAATAATTCATGACACATTGTAGATTCTAATAAATATTGTTCATTAACTTCTTCTAAATCATTTTTACTTAAATATTGTTTAAAGTTAGGGTTTATGACAATTTTATTTTCTGAAAAATTATAACTAGATAAATCCTTATCAGTTGAAAATTCAATTCTTAAAGTTTTTAAATTACGATAAAAATTTTCACGAGTATTTTCGGGAATCAATGTTTCAATTTTGTGAATTAAAGGAATAATCGAAGGATGCTTAACTAATTCAGGATTATTTTTTATTATTTCATCTAACATTTTTTGCATCCTTTCTTTATTATTTTATATATTAATTATAATTCAATTTCTTAAAAGAATATAGTTTTAAATTTTGGGTTTTACATTATTAAGTTAGACTTTTTCCTTAAGTAAATATGCCTTTTTTTAATGACGAAAATATTTATAAATGGTATAATTATTTTAGAGGTTAGATATGGAATATTTAGACAATTTAAATAAAGAACAAAAAGAAGCTGTTATGCATATTGATGGCCCATGTCTTGTAGTGGCGGGAGCTGGCTCTGGTAAAACTAAAGTGCTGACAACAAGAATTGCTTACCTTATCGATAGTGGCATTTATAGTAGCCATATTTTAGCAATTACATTTACCAATAAAGCCGCCAAAGAAATGAAAGAAAGAGTAGGAAAGTTAGTCAGCAATTCTTATGCTTTTGTGGGAACTTTCCATTCTTTTGGATTAAGAATTATTAAAGAAAATTATGCCGAAATGGGACTTAGTAAAAATTTTACCATTATCGATTCTGATGATGTTATTACGATTATTAAAAAAATTATGAAGGAACTTGGTATGAATCCTAAAGATATAGCGCCATCTTATATTCGCAATCGCATTAGTTTTATTAAAAATGAAATGTTAAATGAAAATGAGATTACCCGTTATTTTTTAAGTGATGTTGAGAAAAAAGCCGCCGAAGTTTATTTTGCTTATGAAAAAACTTTACGTAAAAATAATGTTATTGACTTTGATGATTTATTAAAATTACCAGTTGAATTATTTTTAAAAAATAAAGATATTTTAAATTTATATCAAGAAAAATATCAATATATATTAGTTGATGAATATCAAGATACTAATGAAGTGCAATATAAATTAATTAAACTTTTAGCGGGTAAATATCGTAATATTTTTGTCGTTGGTGATCAAAATCAAGCTATTTATGGTTTTAGACAAGCTAATTATAAAAATATTTTAAATTTTGAAAAAGATTATCCTGATGCCGAGGTAGTTGTTTTAAATCAAAATTATCGGAGTACAACAACTATTTTAAATGTGGCTAATTCTGTTATTAAAAATAATACCGAAAGAAAAGAAGTTAATTTATTTAGTGAACTAGGAGAAGGTGTTAAAGTTAAATATTTAAGAAGTAATGATGGTCTTCAAGAAGCTAATATTGTAGTAAATGAAATTAAAGATTTACTAGCTTCTGGATATAATAAAAGGGATATAGCAATTTTTTATCGGACTAATGCCCAGTCCCGGATTTATGAAGAG
>CANQOE010000063.1 GCA_947625315.1 uncultured Bacilli bacterium
TTTTGCTTATATAAGTGTAATACTTTTATATGTCTTTTTCAATATGTTTTTGTTGCACTTCATTTGAAAATTAATTACTATTTTAAGAAAAAAAGAGGATAACCCTCTTAAAATAATATTCCACCAAGTATAATTGCTAGTAGAATATATAATACTATAATTAAGAATGCACTGTTTTGTAAACCAAATCCTCCATTATTATTGCCAGAGTTTTGGCCTTTATTACAACAACCCACAAGGACACCTCCTAAATATTTATAAAAAGACTAAATAAATGCTCCTACAATGATTATTAATAAAATGAATAGAACTAAGATTATAGCAGCGCCTAATCCATTATTTTGATATCCACAGTTATTCATAATTCATTCCTCCTTTTTTGTCTTTTCAATAATATATTACGTGAAATTATTTATTTGGTGCTGGGCATTAGTATAGAAATTTTAGATAAATACTTGTCTTTTTTGATTTTTGTTGTTATAATTGATTTTGAAGGAGATATTATGAAGAAAAAAATATTATTAATTAGTGTTTGTATGCTGCTTTTATGTGGCTGTGGTAAAATTCCTAAATTAGAAAATGGCGAGGAAGCCGTTGTATCATTTAAAGATGGAAAAATGATTAGTGTTGATGATTTTTATCAAAAAATTAAAAACTCATATGGGTTAAATACGCTTATATCTATGATTGATAAGTATATTTATGAAAATGAGTTTGAAGGTAAAAAGAGTGAAGCAGAAGAATATGCTGATGCTTACATCGATCAATTTATATCTATGTTTGGTTCTGAAGAAAATGTTCTTAACTATTTACAAAGTAACGGTATAGCTTCAATTGATGCTTACAAAGAAGTATTATATGTAAATTATTTACAAAATGAAGCTGTTATGAAATATGTTGAAGGCGAATTAACTGACGAAGAAATTCAAAAATATTATGATGAAGAAGTATATCCTAATATGACTATTTCTCATATTATTATTACTCCAGATGTAACAAGTGATATGGAAGAAGAAGATATTGATAAAGCTCAAGAAGAAGCTAAAAAGAAACTTGAAGATTTAATTAAAGAACTAGATACGGCGAAGAAAAATGGTGAAGATGTCGCTGCTAAATTTGCTAGTCTAGCTAAAGAATATTCTGAAGATGATTCCACTAAAGATAAAGGTGGCGATTTAGGCGATATCAATATTGGTTCTCTTGGTGATAGCTATGATGAATTAATTAAAGAAGCTGCTAAATTAAAAGATGGCGAATATTCATCTAAAGTTATTACTACTCAAGCTGGTTACCATATTATCTTAAAAACTAAAACAGGTGAAAAACAAAGTTTAGATGCCGCTAAAGATTCTATTAAAGAAGATTTAGCTAATGGCAAATTAACTAATGAAGATGGTACATCTAATACAACTTTAATTGCTCAAGCTGTTAAACATTATCGCGAAGAATATAAAGTAGAAATTAACGATGATGAATTAAAAAGTCAATATGGTATTTATATGAATAACTTCTTAAATCAAAATTATCAAAACTAATTCAAACACTAAAATAAAAAGAGCTATTAACTTAGTTCTTTTTTTATATGTATTTATCAATATCAATGTTTTCATAACCTTTTTGATATAAATAAACTTTAATTTTATTTTTAGTCGTATTTAAATCATATTTTTTTAGATATTTAATTTTTAATTTAGCTATTAATTTTTCTATTTGTTCTTCATCATCTTTAACCTTTATAGTATCTAAATAAGTTAAAATATCTTCTTTATTAAAACCTTTTAATATTAGTTCTTGATAAGTTTTTTGTTTAAACTCTTTTATACTTTTTTTATTAGCTTTTAATTTTTTAGTTATATAATTAGCTATTTTAGTATTATAAATATCTTGGTCTATCTTTTCTAAATAAGGATTTATTTCTTCTTTAGGAAAACCTAAATTAATTAAATCGTTTAATATTTTAGATTCCCCCACTACATTTAAAGAAAGCATATCATGAATATAAGAACTAATATAAACATCATGTTTTAAATATCCATCTTTTTCTAAACGTTTAATAGCATAATCTATACTATCTTTAGAATATTCTTTCTTTTTTAATAAATCTCTTAATTCTTTTTCACATTTTAATCTTCTATTTAAAGCTTTTAAAGCGATATAATAAGCTTCTAATTGTTTATTTTCTTCTATTATTTTTTCTAATTCTTTATTACTTATTTCTTTTTTTAATAACAGATTAGCTTTTATAATTATATCATCATATAATTTATAATCACCCTTAGAAGTTGTAATTATATATTCATTAGTATTAGCTTTTTTATATTTAATTATTTCCATTGGTAATCCTTTCATATTCTTTAATAAAGTATTCATCAGTCATTCCAGCTATATAATCAATAACAATTCTTTTTGCCGTATTATTATTTTTATAATCATCTACCATATGTTTTAGATAAGAATAATTTATTGGAGAATCCATATTATTAGTTTCAATATCTTTTAAATAAGTATTATATAATGTTTGAAACATTTCTTTTAAATGTTCTTTTTCTTCATTTGTTAAAGCTTTAGCATATATGTGTTCATAATTAAATTTTTTTAAATCTTTAATTGCTTGATAAACTTCATCACTAAATTTAAGATAATTATGATTATAACTATTTTTAAGAATATCTAAAATACAAGTATTTACTATATCTTTAGTATTATCTCCTAAGACAGAAGTAATTGCCGTTGGTAGTTCTTCTTTTTTTAAAATATGTAATCTTATAGCATCATCAATATCTCGTCCTAAATAAGCAATAATATCACTAATTCTTACTACACAACCTTCTAAAGTTGAAGGGCATAAATGTTTAATAACTTCTTTATCTTGATAACTATCATAATATTCTTTAAAAAAATCTTCTTTCGTTTTTTTATGAGGAACATATTCTCCCATTACAAACTCGCCATTATGACACATTATAGCATCTAATACTTGTAAAGAAATATTTAAGCCTTGGCCATAGTTTTCAATAAACAATAAGGAACGCACACTTTCAATATTGTGATTAAAATAACCTTCCCCTACCGAAAGACTTAAATCATTTAAAATATATTCGCCTTCATGACCAAAGGGAACATGACCTAAATCATGGGCTAAAGCCGCAGCTTCAATTAAATCTTCATTTAAGCCTAAAGAAGCTCCAATAGTTCTAGCTATTTTACTAACTAATTGGACATGGATCATTCTTTTAGCAATATGATCATTACTTTTTCTTGACCAAACTTGAGTTTTATCTTGATACCGAATAAAAGAAAGTGTATAAATAATTTTATCTATATCGCGAAAATAAGAACTCCGAATATCTTTTTCTTGTTTTTTTAAATAAATAGCTTCTTCATCTCTACAAGCATATTTACTTAAATTAGCATGTCTTAATTGCATTTGTTTATATATATCATCCCACATTATATACTTCCTTCTTTCTAAATTAATTATAACACTTAATTTAAAATTTAGTAAAGACATAATTAAAAAAACTTATAATATTATTTATCACTAATTCTTAATTTACTCATTTTTCTAAAATAAACTTTTTAAAACTTTCTCCTTTTTCTTGATAATTTTTAAAATATTCATAACTAGCTGCTGCCGGACTCAAAAGACAAATTTTGCCTTTTTTAGTTATTTTTTTAGATAATATTACAGCTTCTTCAAGAGTTTCTGTATAATAAACTTTATTCTGGTCTAGTTCTTTGCCAATTTTATAACCTGTTGTGGGCATACATATAAAATGATTTATTTTACTGGTTTGTAAAAATTTAATAAATTCAACATAAGATATTCCTCTATCCATTCCTCCAAAAATTAATGTATCAATATCAGCTAAAGCATTAATTGCTTCCTCAGTAGCTTCAGGTATCGTTGCTAAAGTATCAACGTAAAATTTTATATCATTTACAATTCCTACAAATTCCATTCGATAAGGTAAAGGTTTAAAATTAGCAATAGTATTTATTATATCTTTATCATTTATATCAAATAATTTTCCAACTAAATAAGCTACCATAATATTTTCTAAATTATGTATACCTAAAATATTTCTTTTTATATTAGTATCAAAAACTTTTTTACCATTATAATAAACTATATTATTAACCATTTTTATATAAGCATTATTATCTTTTCCTGTAACATCAACTGTATATATTTTTCCTTTTAAAATTTTTTTATTTATCATTTTTTTTAAATTATCATTTGAAGAACAATATATACTATAATCATCACTATTTTGGTTTGTAAACATATGCATTTTAATTTCATGATAATGTTCAAGTGTTAAAGCATGATCTAAATGGTCTTGATAAAGGTTTAAAATAATTCCTACTTTAGGAGAAGAGTTTAAATATTCTAATTGATGCGAAGACATTTCTAAAATATAATAATCTATTTTTTCATCTATATTTAAATCAAAAATTGGTGTACCAATGTTACCTGCAATAAGGACTTTATATTTCGTTTTTAATATTTCATAAATTAAAGAAGATGTTGTACTTTTACCTTTAGTACCTGTAACTCCAATTATTTTATCTTTAGCTACCGAAAGAAATAATTCCATTTGAGAACTAATTTTATCACAAAATTTAGAAGTATCTATCTTATTTAACGATATACCAGGACTTTTAATAATAATATCATATTTATCTAAATTATCTAAATAATTATTACCACTAACAAAAGAAACATTTTTATCGCATAAAAACATTTGTTCATCAAGATTTTTTATATCTGTTTGATCTATAATAGTTATTTCCTCATCCTTAAGATATTTTCTAATAAATCTATAAGTTGATTTACCTTCTTTGCCAAATCCTAAAATGGCTATTTTTTTATTCTTTAATTTCTTAATTATCTTTTCTATCATTTATAGCATCCCTAACTAATTTTATATATTTATCACTTAAATTGTGATTGTCGTTCCATTTATGTTCTAAATCTAAATAACTTAAATCTTTATAATAATTATTATAATAATACTCTAATAAATAAGGTAAGTTTTCTTTGTTTAATTTATTTATAGTCCTATATATAGCATAATTAATTTCTTCAAAAGTTCCTACACAATCAAAAGGCTTAGTATTTTCAAATCCAAGTAATTCTTTAAATAAAGGTAATAGCTGTTTATCTTCAAATAAATCTTTATCAAAAATATTAACTAAGTTTTCTTTATACAAATAAGGACTTAATAGCGAATAAACAAATAAACACTTAGCACATTGACCACACCAATACCACGGTTCTTTCTTACTTCCAACATTACAACTTTTAAAAATTTTGTGAAACTTAGTATATTTAGAAAATAACATCCCAATTTGATATTCTGTTAAAGGCCTAAGTAAAGAAAAATATTTAATAATGTTTCCAAAATACTCTTTTTGATAATCATTAAAATCTTTTTCAAATTCATAAGACTTAGAATATTGATGATTTATTTTAGTACCTAATATATTAGCTTCATTGGCACTTGATTCATTTGATAAAATAATATTTTTTTTATTATTTAAATATGCTGCTAAATATGAAACAAATGCAACCATAGCCGAAAATGGCGTATGGCCATTTAAAAAACCTTGCTCATTTAAACTTAATAAATTTTTATCAATTATTCTATTTATTTTTATAATTTCATTATCTTTAAATCCTGCCTCATATGCACAATCAAGCATTACTTGTTTGGGATTTATCATAAATGGTGTCCCATTTTTTAATATATTTAAAGTAACACATGAATCTTTTCCTCCACCGACAGCTACCATATCACCTATACCATTATATGTAACATTTATTCGTTGACTTGATCCTTTGCTTTTAAAATTAATAAAATTATTATATTTAAATTTTAGTTTATTAACATAAAAAAATTCTCCTAAACCATAATAAAATATTTTTTTAAAAAATTCTTCTTGTTTATCATCCAAATTACCACACTCAATTACAAAGTTATATGGACAACAACATTTCCAATAGCTAATAGCTTCAATCATTCCTATATTAAAAGCTAAATAATTAACATAATCTTTATTTATTTCTTTATTATTAATTGGTATTTCTAAAATAGGATTAAACTCACACAAATTATCTATACTAAAATTAAATAATATCTTTGCAAAATTATTTTCGTAAATAACGCTATATTTTTTATATCTAAAAGTATCAAATTTTTTAAATATTTCCATTTATAATCCTCCTAAATTATCATACTTTGAATTTACAAAAATTCTTATCACAAATTTATATATAAATTTTATTATTTTAAAAGTAAATTTAAGCACATTTAATAAAAATTTATACACCATAATTATAACACTTAATTTAAAATTTAGTAAAGACATAATTAAAAAAAACTAAGTTATTCTAAAAAATTATTTTAACTATAAATTGGCTAATAAAAAACCTAGTTATTAAAACTAAGCATTATATAACTTAGAACTTCAAAAGTTTTCTAAGTACTCAATAAAAAATATGTTAATTTACTTAAAATAATTTTTCATATTTAAAATGACTTATTTACTTTATTTCTTCTAACATTTTTCCTTTTAGCTTGTCTATATCAGTAAAAAAAACTTTTATTCCTCTATTATGAAGTTTCATTAAATTATTAAAATTTTTAAGTATTATTTTTTCTAATTTTTCAGGAACTCTAGCAGGTTTACCATCAACTGTATGTACATGGTCTATGTATTTTTCTAAAGTTGGAAAAGCATTTTGTAATAAAATAACTGAATTTTCATTAAAGATTTTCTCGATTAATATTGTATTACAAAAGCCATATTTTTCTATCTTCTTGTCAACTATTTCTTTATATTTATCAACTTTAGAACTAATTGGAATAAACCATAAAATTTCTTCATCTTTGATTGTAAAATAAGTGGGTCTTTTCTTTCCTCTTTCATGATTTTGCATTAAATTTTCATCATTAACGACATCAAAATATTTATTTTTGATGTGATATAAATAACCTGTTTTTATTTCCATCGTCATCAACTCCATTAAAATTATACCATAAAACAAAAGAA
>CANQOE010000064.1 GCA_947625315.1 uncultured Bacilli bacterium
CCAATTAAGTCTTTTACACGACCTCCACGAACTAAAACAACACTATGCTCTTGAAGATTATGTCCTTCTCCAGGGATATAGCAGTCTACTTCTTTTCCATTAGAAAGTCTTACACGAGCATATTTACGTAATGCTGAGTTCGGTTTCTTTGGAGTTTTAGTTCCCACACGAGTACATACTCCCCGTTTTTGTGGACCTCTTGTATCAGTTTGTTTACGTTCAATAACATTTAGTCCGACTTGAAGAACGGGACTTTTACTCTTTTTAGTTTTGCTTTTACGATTTTTCTTAACTAATTGATTAATTGTTGGCATATTATCCTCCCTCCTAATTAACACATATCCTGGTGTATCATAATTCTCATTAAATGAGGTTCTAATTGACTTAGAACCAAATTTAAAACGCACAATTAATATAACACTATATTGTATGAAATGTCAAGCTTTTTTTGCTTTAAAATTAAAAAAAGCTTTAAATTTTTTATTAATGCTTTTTATTTTTAATTTTACCTATCTCTTTAACTTTATTGTAAAACATAAAGGTTAGACTTAAACTTAAAATACTTGTTAAAATAATAAATACACCAGTTGTTTCAATAGGATCCATACTTTTAATAGGATTTATTGCTAGAACAATACCAAAGATTAAAATTAAAATGCTAAATATAAGAATAGTTAACCAACTATTATTTTGCTTTCTTAAATTTAAAGCTATAATACCTTTATTTAATGCTAATAACATTATATATATTCCAACTAAGACAGAAATAATATAGAAATAACCATTATGAGAAAATAAAGGAATTACAAAAGTTAAGATACTTAATATTACTAAAAGTATTCCATAGATAAAACTATTTTGAAATAAAGTATTTTGATTATTAGTTTTACCTATATATATATTATATCCACCATAAATTAAGAAAAATAAACCACTTAAGATACCAACAGTTATTTCACTTAAGTAAGGTTTTATATAAATTAAGAAACCAAATATTAAATATAATAAAGTAAATCCTCCTTCAATTAAAATTAAATTTTTTAAGCTTATAGTATTTTTTTTATGAGAAAGTTGTTTAGTTGCCATTTTTTTATCCTCCTAATAATATTATACTAAAAATTTGCTTCTAGTCAAGATATTTACAATTAAATTAAGATATGTTATAATATTTTTTGCTTTTTAAGAAAGGAGTGATATTCATGCATATTAAAGAAATAAATTTTGCTCAATTTGATGAATTTGCCAAACATCATTTTTTATCTTCTTACCAACAAACAACTGATTATGCTTTATTTCAAGCTGAAAATAATTTTGAATATGATTTAATAGGTTATGTTGATGAATTAGGTGTCTTAAAAGCTGCGGCTTTAATACTAATCAAAAAAATTGGTTTTTTTAAGTATGGATATTCTCCAAAAGGCTTTTTAATTGATTATTTTGATATTGATTTGTTAAAAGGTTTTACTAATGCTTTAAAAGAATATTATGCCAAAAAATTAGTATTCATTAAAATAAATCCCGAATTAGCTATAGGTGAAATAGATACTAAAACTTATGAAGTTACTTATAATCAAAATTTAGTTATTAAAGATTATTTAAAAAATCTAGGCTATTTAAAATTAAAAGACAATATGTATTTTGAAGCTCTTTTTCCAAGATTTAATGGAATTATAAATACTCAAGAATATTCCTTTGACAATTTAGCTAAAAATACTAAAAACAAAATTAGAAAAGCTTTAAAAAAAGGATTAGTAGTAGAAATAGCCGATTTTAATAGTTTAGATATATTTTATAATTTTATTAAGAAAAAGAAGAATATATCTCCCTATTATTATAAAAACTATTATAATATATTTGCTAAAAATAATAATTGTGAACTATTTTTAGTTAAAATTGATTTTGAAAAATATTTATTGAATAGTAAAAAATTATATGAAGAAGAATTAAAAATTAATAATAATATAAATCAAGAATTAATTGAAAGACAAGCTCAAAATTTAATTAAAAGAAAAATGGAGTCAGACCGTAAATTAACTAATTATAAAAATGATATAGCTTATGCTTCGGCGAATTTAAATAATAATTGTTTTATTGGAGGGGCTTTAGTAATTAAATATAATAATAGAGCCAATATCGTCATTAGTGGTATTGATAATAATTATAAAAACTTTGATGCTAATTATTTATTACACTATGAAATAATTGAACATTATAAAGATAGCTGTAAATATATTGATTTAAATGGAATGACTGGGGATTTTTCTAATAATAATTCTTATGCAAGATTAAATAATTTTAAATTAGGATTTAAACCCCATGTATTTGAGTTTATCGGAGAATTTGATTTAATTATCAAAGAAAAGAAATACCATTTATTACTTAATAATGGTATGCTAGCAAAGGAATATAAAAAAATTAAATTATAAAAAATCTCGTACTTTTAGAATAACGAGATTTTTTATATTCTATTTGAATCTTAAATCATCAATAGCATTTTCTTCTTTAACAACTGGAAGATCTTTTGAAGAATTTTGAAGGATATTTTTGGAAACATTATTATTTTTCCAAGCAGTTTTTTTATTATAATAAACATTCTTTTTATTTTTTTTGAAATTCCTATAGTTATTCATTTGCTTGGTATTTTGAGGTTTTTCTACTGAAAGATTGGAATCAACTATATTTAATTTCTCTTCAACTTCTTGAATTAAAGGAATATCTTGAGGTGGTTCTGGGTTAATGGTTGGAAGATTATCCACATTATCCATAACTAAAGGTTCATTATTAGTTGTCATTGTTGACTCATTTAATGTAGAATTACTTGGTAATTCGGCAGTTTCAACAGTTGTATTTTCTGGTTCATCAGAAATATTATTAACAGATATTTCTGTGCTAGAACTTATAATTGGGTATGTTACTTCTTCGTTTTCAAAATTATTTTCCTCACTTGTAAATTCATTATTAAAGCTTTTATCCTCGTTGGTATTAATATTATCTGATTCTTTAATTTCTTCTTTATTAATAGAATTATTTAAAAGTTGTTCATTTTTATTAGTAACAGAAGTTTTCATATTTTGAGGATTATATGGTAAAGCAAGATGTGTTATTTCATTGATCGGTGGTTTTTCATAATATTCTTCCGAATTTTCTTTATTTAAACGTCTTTTCAAAGCTTTTTTACGTTCCTCTTCTTCTTGTTTTTTCTTATGGTTATCTTTTTTATTTAATTTTTCGGTTACATTTTTTATAGAAGATAATTTACTTATCTTTAAAATATCACGAATAATTATTATTAATGCAGGTATTAAAATGCATATTATCCAACCAGGACCAGATGCAATAAAGAATTGAACTCGCCCTAATTGAGGAATTACAAAAATTACTTTACCTAAAACGTTACTAAATTTGGCGCATGCTTGGTCTTCTACAGGGTTATAATCACCTTTAGTACGATAGCAAGTTTTTCCCTCACTATCTGTAGTAATGGATACCACGCGATGGGTAACAGTTGTGCCAGGATTTAAAAGACTTGTAGAAATAAATGTAATAACATCTCCTACTTTAATATCTTCTGGATTATCAATTCTAATATTTATTATGGTATCATAAACATTAATGTTTGGAGTCATTGATTGGCTAATAATTGTATATATAGAAAATTTTGGCTCATATCCTTTACCTTTAGCAGCATATATTTTAGTTGCAATAAAATAGTATAATAGAAAAGCTGCCGCTATAATTAATATGGCAAAAATAAACCATGAAATTATTTTACTAATTATTTTAATAAATTTTAAAAAGTTGTCTCTACCTAAAGCTTTATAGAATAAAAATAGACTAGTTATAAAGAATATAATGGCAATGATTATAAAAATAACAGTAAGCATTTTAGCCCCTCCTATTCTAATATTAATTATAGAATAAAATTTAAAAAAAAACAATATCTTATTGTAAGAAAAAAGCTACAAATTTGTAGCTTAATATTCATCAGTCAACTCAACTTGAATTTTAGATTTATAATGGGCTGCCATATCTTCATCTTGATTTTTATTTGTTTCAATAAATTCAAAGGTTAAGACAAAATCAACTTTTTCGCCAGGTGCTAATTCAAACGTTCTATTAACCAATGGTCCATTATTTTTTAGAGCCTTTGCTCTAGTAACAATACTTTCTTGAGGATTAGTAGTTTTAATTAATGTGTATACAAAGTCATCACCTTTAAAAGTATTTTCTACATCAATTAAACTAATACGATAATGAACTGTTTGAGAAGTTTTATTTTCAATGCTAAAGTTTTGTGTTCCATGCCATCCAGGAGTTATGTCTTCAGCATTGATATCGTTAGTATATTTAACTATTACTTTAGAATTTTCAGTAGTGTTTACCTCGGTTCCTCCACCTTGAGGATTATATATAGTTGGGTTATCGCTAATTGGAGCATTTTCTTTAACTATTGTTAATGTATATACTCTAGATTGGCCATCGTTAGTAATAACAATTATAGAAACTTGTGTTGTACTACTAGTAATTTCCTTTTCTCCTAAACCAATTACTTTAGCATCGCTTTCTACTGGAGCACCATTAATAACAACTTTATCATCATTATTGGCAATTATAACTGTATAATCTGTAGTATTGCTACTAAAGACTGGACTTAAATTATAATTATCAACGGTCAACCACTTTAAAGAAGGATTTCCAATTTTACCTTGAACACATTTGCTTTCGCAATATGAGCCACCATGTTCATTACAATTTCGGTCACAAATTTCATCGCCTGGAATACCACCATTGGAACCATCATCACAATTGCGATCACATTTACTATCACCAGCTCCACCACCGTTTGAACCATCATCACAATTGGAATCACAGACGCCATCGCCTTTAGATCCACCATGATTACCATCATCACAATTATGATCACAAATTCCATCATTAGCTATACCATTGTTAAAGCCATTATCACAGTTGCGATCACAGATACCATCACCGGCTTCGCCTTCAAAAGAGCCATCATCACAATTAAATGTACAATTACCATAACTATCAGTACAATTTTTATCGCATTTGCCATCACCTGGAACTCCGCCATTTTCACCGTGGTCGCAATTACGATCGCAGATACCATCATCTGGATTACCACCATAAGATCCATCATCACAATTTAAATCACATTGACCATCTTTATCTGTATCACAATTTATTTTGCAAATATCTTCATTTTTACAATTACTTTCACAAATACCGTCATTATTAGTATCACAGTTTGAGGTGCAATTACCATTTTCATCGGTACAGTTACGATCACAAACACCATCACCCGCTACGCCTCCAAAGGAACCATCATCACAATTTTCATCACATTTTCCATCGCCTTCTTCACCGCCATTAGCACCAGTATCACAGTTAGCATCGCATTTGTCATCTCCAGCTTTGCCACCATTTCGACCATCATCACAATTGCGATCACATTTGCCATCATTTCTTTTCCCACCATTGGAACCATCATCACAATTTACGTCACACTTATTATCATTATTGTTATCACAGTTGCGATCACATTTTCCATCACCTTTAGTTCCACCAAAAGAACCATCATCACAATTAAAATCGCAAACATTATCGCCGGCTACTCCACCATTTCGACCATCATCACAATTTAAAACACAGATACCATCTTCATTGTAACAATTACGGTCGCAAATTCCATCTTTTGCCTTCCTATCAAAAGAACCATCATCACAGTTGGAATCGCAGATACCATCACCTGGAATACCGCCAAAAGATCCATCATCACAGTTCAAATCACAAACACCATCATCGTCTTTATCACAGTTTATGTTACAATAGGAATCTGATCTTGAAAAATATAAACCAACTACAGCTAATAATAAAATTAAAACAATTAATATTATTATTAAAATAGTCTTTTTCCTATCTTTTTCTTCTTCATTTTCTAATAAAGTATATTGCTCTTGCATATTTTGGTTTTCCATCATTCCTGACACTCCCTACTATTAAAAATTATACCATAACATAAAAATTCTTGCAATATAAAATTTTAGGTTTCTATCATTTTTCTAATTCATTTTTTTGATTTTCTTTTATTTATTAAAATTATGAAACACAGTTTAAATTATTAAAATTAAATAAATTATATTAATTAACCATATTTTAATTATTAATTAAGCTAAAAATAACAACAAAAAAACTATTCAATTAAGAATAGTTAATTAATTTTATTAATCAGTAACAATATTTGTACTTATGTCTTTTGGAGTTCCAAATTTAACTTGAATTTTTTTACCTTGGGCATCGTCTTGATCAGTTTCTTCATTTGGGAACTCTACTATTAAGAATAAATTATATGAACTATCTTGATTTTTTGTAGAAATTTTTAAACCAGTTGTACCTTCTTGAGATTGGTTTTTAACAGTTTCTCCTAAGGTTAGTGCTCCTTGGCCATTTGTAACTATTCCACTATTAAGTACTTCCTCTTCGTTAGTTGTAATAGTTCCGTATCCTAATAATGTCATATCACTAAAATTGCCACTTATTATGTTTTCAGGTTCACATCCAGTATAATAATTTTTAGTCGAACCACCAGTACCATCAGAAACAGGAACTTGCTGTAATGCACATGTAGTGTTGGTATAAGTATCTTTTGATATAGATTCTTTAGTACCATATAAATACCAATTTAATGTTTTTCCCGTAGTATTTATTGCTTCTAAATTAACACTGAAGGTTGTTTCATAGTCGTTATTATCTGTTTTTCCTTCAGCTGAATTCTTAGATATAGTATAAGTAGTTCCAATAACCATTGATCCTCCTGGATAATCTAGAGCACCCAAGGTAGTACCTTGGCTTCCAAAAGTAAATGGAGTTGATGTTAAAGTAGCACCAACCAATTCTTGAGTTGCTTTTATTGAAGTATCTCCAGTAGAATTCGTATTTACACTATTTGACGCCGTAAAATAAGCAAATGTTGCTCCTACGACCGCTACGAGAAGCGTCGCAATCGCGATCACCGT
>CANQOE010000065.1 GCA_947625315.1 uncultured Bacilli bacterium
TTTAATTTCTATTTTACAATATTTTTTATTAAATGTCCAAAATTTTGTGTCCTAATATCTATTCTAGCACCAATATTCAAAATAATAAAAAGTATACTTCTAAAGAATTAAAAAAATTTAAAACTAAAATAAGCTTTTTTCAACATGAAAGATTAATCCACTTATTAGTAACTTTAGCCTATACATTATTTACTTTGATCTTTATGGCTTTAGGGATAATATCTTATATTTTTTTAATTCCTTTTGCTCTAGGTTTAATTTTTTTATTATTTTATATTCCTTATTATTTTAAATTAGAGCATTCTGTGCAATATTTATACAAACTTTATGATACCGCGATAAATAATAGTTAAATACTTGCGAAAATATTAAATTTATTATACAATTAAATTGTGGTGAATATAAATGAATGATGTATATAAACATGTTTTATTATATAAAAAGAAATTCCCCGGAGGCGTTACTTGGTGGCGTTTAAAAAAACATAGTGAGATTGTTGCTCAACATTTAAACCCAGGTGAAAAAGTTATGTATGCTTTCGCAGGTCAAAAAAATGATAAGTTTTATGATTTAACTTCTACTTGTGTTGTAGCCTTAACTAATAAAAGAATTATGATTGGCCAAAAAAGAGTTGTCTGGGGTTATTTTTTTAGTACTATTACTCCCGATTTATATAATGATATGCAAGTTTATCAAGGCTTAATTTGGGGTAAAATAACGATTGATACAGTTAAAGAAGAAGTTGTTATTAGTAATTTAGCTAAAGATTCTCTAAGAGAAATTGAAACCCAAATAACGGAATTTATGATGAAAGAAAAGAAAAAATATTCTAAAAAAGAGATAGAAGAATAGAGGTTAAAATGCAGAAAGTAAAATTACATTTATTTCAAATTTTAATTATTATATCTTTTATCTTTTTTCTTAATTTTTATTTTAAAGCTAAAAATTATGAACTAACTTATAATCTAAACAATGTGGAAATAACCGAAAGTTATTCCAAAGATAACAAAGGTTACTATTTCACTTTTACTTATCAAAATCAACAATTAGACTATTTTTTGCCCTCTAAATATCAACCTAAACGCCATTTAATAAAAGATATTAAAATTGAAGAAAAAGATTCTAATGTTTGTTTAAAACCAACTAGTTCTCTATCTTTAATTCCTTTATGTACTAATATGGAAACTAATCTTTATTATAAACTTGTAGATAATACGGACTCTCAAGTAAAGGCACTTAAAACATATAATGATATTAATATTTATAATACCAATTATACTTATTTAATTTGGGACTATGATGGTTTTTATTATCTAAATAAAGATGATTTAAAAAAAATTACTTTATTTAGAAATGATAATTATACTCTAAATTTAGCCACTTTAACTAAAGATTATTTAATTATTCCCGACCTTGATCAAGAATATAGTTATAATAAAATGCATGTTCTTAACTTAAAAAATGGTACAGTTAAAACTTATAATTTAGATAGAAATATTTATTATGATAGTTATTATCCAGGAGTTATTAAAAATAAAGTATATATTGTTGATAAAAAAGAACGCTTGATGTATGAATTTAATGCTAAAAATGGTAAATTAACCAAAATAAAACCTAAATTATATAACATTCATAATTGGAATAATACTAATATTGAAAATTTAATTTTAAATGAACCTAAATTTACTTATTCTAATAATTTTAATTATTCTTTAGAAAATAATAATATTTATTTAAAATATAATGATCACGATCTAAAAACATTAATCGCTGAAAATGTTAAATATATAGTTAAAACAACTAATCAAGATATCTTTTATTTAAAAGATATATCTTTATATCACTTCAATTTAAATACTGGCGAAGAAAAACTTTTAGATTACTTTGAATGGAATTTTAATTATCAAAATCTAATTTACATTAATTAACCATTTTGTGCTTTTGTCATATCTTATATTAGGAGTGAAGAAAATGAATGAGAATTCTTATGTTACCTATTATACGATAAAGAAAGGAGACAATTTATATGCTATAGCTCGGGAGTATAATATCAATCCTAAATTACTCGCCGCGATTAATGGTATTAAGGATAATGAATATATTTACCCTAATCAAGAAATAATGATTCCTAAAAGTGGCTATAGCTATTATATAACTGGGGAAGGAGATACTTTAGATACTGTAGTTGAAGCTTTTAAAACTAATCCCCAAGATTTATTAGAATACAATAAAACTATTTATTTATTACCGGAACAAATAATGGTATTTAAACGTAATACTTTTAATTAGAGATTTTTCTCTAATTTTTTCGTGAATATTTATATTATTTAATTGACAGCTTTCTTTATATATAATATACTTATTCTACTAGCGCAGTAAGAAATTAAGAAATAAAGAAGGTTTATTATATGCAAAAATACGTTATAATTAGTATTGATAAGGAGTATATTAGTCGAATTAAAAATATAATTTTAAAAGTTGATCATAATCAAAAAGAAATAAAAGTTTATCAAAAGATATCTAAAGAACTTAATCAAGAATTATTAAACTATGATTGTAAGAAAATCTATATTTTAGGAGTAAAGTTAAACGCCGATATCTCTGGTATAGATATTGCTCAAAAAATTCGTAATATAGGTGATTGGAATAGTGAAATAATCTTTGTAACTAAACATGATAATATGTTTGAAGTATGTCATAGGCAAATATATAAAGTTTGCACTTTTATTGAAAAGTTCAACAATTTTGATAAAAATTTAAGTGATGCCTTAAAAGCTATTATTAAAAATGATACCTCTAAAGATAAATTTACTTATAAAGATTTAAATATCTATTATAGTTCTATTCTTTATATTCATCGTGAAAAAAGCACTCGTAAATTAATTATTAAAACTCTAAATAATTCTTATGAAGTAAATTTAACTTTAAAACAAATTTTTAAATTACTCGATAATCGTTTTACTCTATCACATAGATCCCATATTGTTAATAAAGAACATATTGAATATTTAAATTTTAAAGAAAATTATATTGTCTTAGATAATCAAGATAAATCCTGTATTTTAAGCGAAAAATATAAAAATAATTTTAAAGAGCTTGTCTAAATGAGCTTTTTTTACGTCTAAAAATACCTAAATTTTTCATTTTAAATAAAATATTAACATTTAGAACATTAAAAACCTTATTAAGAACTTTAATGCTTTTCAAACATATTTAGAAGTGCTATTATGAGTAAGTCTTTTGCACAACTTGGGACTTAGTAAGTTCTAAAAATTTCCCTATTTTTACTTGCTAAAGCCTATTAGTTATGTTAAAGTTAAAAGGCGTTTAAGAAGGAGGTGTTATTATGACTGGTAAAGTTAAGTGGTTTAATAATGAGAAAGGCTACGGCTTTATTGAATGTGGTGAACTAGAAGATATTTTTGTTCATTATTCTGCCATTATTAAAGACGGCTACAAAACTTTAAAAGAAGGTAGTCTAGTAGATTTTAAACTAATTGAAACTAGTAAAGGCTTACAAGCTGTTGATGTTAGTGAAAAAATTGAACAATTAACTAAATAATTAAAACTACTATTTACAATAATTAGTAGTTTTTTTATTAAAGATATGCTATAATTAACTTAAGGTTAGGTGATTTTATGGAAATTATTATAAGGGGTACCAACATAAGTGTTACAAAATCAATTAAAGACTACGTAAATGACAAATTAGAAAGACTAGATCGTTACTTTACTAATGAAAAGACTATTAAAGCTAATGTAGTTATTCGCGTTAGAGGAACAGAACAAAAAGTTGAAGTAACTATACCTACAAATAGATTTACTTTAAGAGCCGAAGAATCTCACAAAGATTTATACGCGGCTATCGATTTAGTTATTGATAAACTAGAACGGCAAATACGTAAAAACAAAACTAAGATAAGTAATAAATACAAAAATGTTATTGCTTTAGATATCAATACTGATTTTGATGTTAAAGATGAAGAAGAAACTAATTCTAAAATAGTTAAAAGAAAAGATATTGATACTAAACCAATGGATGAAGAAGAAGCTATGTTGCAAATGGAACTTCTAAATCATGATTTCTTTGCTTTTAAAAATGTTGATGAAGAATGTGTTTCCGTTATGTATAAACGAACAGATGGCAACTACGGAATTATTAATGTAAAATAGGTACTTAGGTATCTTTTTTATTTTAACTAGACTTTTTTATTTACTTGTGTTATAGTATATAAGCCAAAAGCAAAGGTGAAAACAAATGCATTATTTAATAACTATGAAATATGATGGAAGTAAATTTAAGGGCTTTCAACGTTTAAAAAATAAACCTAGCGTTCAAAAGAAACTAGAAGATGCTTTAAGTATAATCAATAAAAAAGCTGTAACAATAAAAGGAGCAGGACGCACAGATGCTTCAGTCCATGCCAATATGCAATGTGCTACTTTTTCTTTAGATATATCTATTGATTCTAAACATTTAAAACAAGCTTTAAATAGTTTAGTTAAGCCCTATATTTATATTACGAATGTTTATCAAGTAGAAGATAATTTTCATGCCCGATTTAATGCTTTAAAAAAAGAATATATTTATAAAATAAATATGGGAGAATATAATCCTTGTTTAGAAGATTATACTTTTCAAATAAATCGTCCTTTAAATATTGCAATTTTAAAAAAATGTGCTAAACTATTTATCGGTGTTCATAATTTTCAAAATTTTGTTTCTGGTTCTAGAGATAATTATGAATGTATTATCTATGCTATAAAATTTAAACGTAAAGGCTCCATTTTAGAAATTCATTTTATTGGTAAAAGCTTTTATCGCTATATGGTTCGCAATTTAGTCGGGGCCATGTTAGAAGTTGAAGCAAATAAAGCTAGTCTTCAAGATATTCAAGAATCACTAGCTAATCCTTCAACCAATAAAAGATTTAAAACGGCTAGTCCTAAAGGTTTATATTTGCATAAAATAGATTATTAGAAAGGATTAAATAATATGACCTATTATACTAATGAAGACTTTCAGAAAGTTTATAAAGAAATTCAAAATTTAGTACCTGGTTCTAAAAGTACTTTAAAAGAAATAAAAAATCTAACTTTAGCTTTTGAAATAGTAATAAGTTTAATTATTTCCCAAAACTTAAGTAAAGATTTATATTCAAAGGCTTATGATACTTATATAAAGGTTTGTTTAATGAATAAAACTGGTTTATCTAGTTTAGATAATACTTTAAAAAGTAAAGAAATAAAACATTTAAAACAAACATTTCGCAATTTTAATTATTGTTTAAAACCTACTTTAATCGAAGAAATAGATATTAAAACAATGTTAGAACTATACTATGAAGATTTAAAAGCTCTTTTACCTTTAGTTAAAAATAATAAACTAAGTAATTTAATTGCTTTAAAAATAATTAAAGTTATAGAAGAATTAAATATTTTATTATATAAAAATGCTCTTAATGAATCTGATGATCTAGCGGTTCATATGACGCTCTTTCTAGGGGAATTTATCTATAATAATATGGGTGATAATTATCTAAAGACTTATTTAGAAAATTTATTAAAAGATTTAAACTTTCGGGGCGAAACAATCACTAAATACCCTTTAAGATTACCCTAAAAGTGTCTAAAATTGTTAAAAATTTGCAAAATTATTAATTTTTTGCATTTTTTATTTGACAAATGCCCATATTTTGCATATAATTTTAAATGGTACATTTTATTTGTTTTAATTTATCTAGCCCTGGGAAAGCGAACATAAATAAAACTAAATGAAAGGAAATAAATATGAAGACATTCATGCAAAAAAAAGAAGACATTAAGCGTTCATGGTATGTGCTTGATGCTACTGGTCAAACTTTAGGTAGACTAGCAACCAAAGCCGCGACAATCTTAAGAGGAAAACACAAAGTAACTTATACTCCTCATGTAGACTGTGGCGATTATGTAATTATTATTAATGCATCAAAAGTTGTTTTAACAGGCAACAAACTTAATGATAAGATGTATTATAATCACTCAGGATATCCAGGAGGCCTAAGAGAGCGTAATGCTAAAACTATGCTAGAAAGTTATCCTGAAGAAATGGTCGAAAGAGCAGTAAAAGGTATGCTTCCACATGGACCACTTGGAAGAAGTATGGGCAAAAAATTATTTGTTTATCGTGATGAAAATCATAAACATGAAGCTCAAAAACCTATAGCGCTAAAGATGGAAGTGGAGGATTAAGTTTATGGCAAAACAAGTATGGACTGCAACAGGTCGTCGTAAAAGAAGTTCCGCAACAGTAAGAATTACTGGGGGAACTGGAAATATTACCGTTAATGGAATTGACGTTAATGAATATTTTCCAAATCAAATTTTAGTTATGGACTTACGTCAACCTTTAGAGGCTACAGATAATATCAATCGTTTTGATATTGATGTAAATGTTAAAGGTGGAGGTTACTCTGGTCAAGCTGGAGCTATTCGTTTAGGTATTGCTCGTGCTTTACTTAAATTTGATGCTAATACTGACCAAACAAGAGAAGACAGTTATCGTAAAATCCTAAAATCTAATGGTTTAATAACTCGCGATGCCCGTGTTAAAGAACGTAAGAAATATGGATTAAAGAAAGCTCGTCGTGCTCCACAATTCTCTAAACGATAGAAAACATGTTTTTTTCATCCTCATAAACTTAGGTGTTTATGGGGTTTTCTTTTGTTAAGATATATAAAAAATATAAATATAATGCATCAAAATTAAAAATAATAGCATAATATAGATATGGTATAGTAGTTAAATAGTTAGTACGTAGTAAATAACTTGACATTATTAAAACTTATTATAAACAGAAAGAGAGATGATTTTTTATGGCTAGTATGACAAGTGCTATTAACATTAATGTAGATACAAAAATAAAAGAAGAGGCAACAACTATTTTAAAAGGATTAGGCTTAAATATGAGTACATTTATTAATATGGCTTTAACACAAGTAGTTAAAAGAAATGGTGTTCCTTTTGAAGTGGTAAAC
>CANQOE010000066.1 GCA_947625315.1 uncultured Bacilli bacterium
AAGGTTTAGGAATGGCGGGGCTTAATTTTCCAAATAATGCTGATTATAAAGAAGAAGTAGCTAATAAAGATAATATCGCGCCTTTTGAATTTATTCCTTGGGTTTTAACTCAATGTAGTGATATAAAAGAAGTTAAAAAATTATTAGCTAACTTAAATATTGCCAAAATTAATTTTAGTGAAGAATTAGTAGCTTCGCCTCTACATTGGATTATTGCTGATAAAGATAGTTCTATTATTGTGGAATCCGTTAAAGATGGTTTAAAAATTTATGATAATCCATTAGGAGTTTTAACAAATAATCCGCCTTTTGATAAACAACTATTTAATTTAAATAATTATATGCATTTATCAATTGAACAACCAGTAAATACTTTTGCTAAAAATTTAGAATTAGATATTTATAGTCGCGGAATGGGAGCTTTAGGTTTACCAGGTGATTTATCATCAGCTTCAAGATTTGTCAAAGCAACTTTTACTAAAATGAATTCTTTAGCTAAAGATAATGAAATGGAAAGTATAAGTCAATTTTTTCATATTTTAACTTCGGTAGAACAACAAAGAGGATGTGTTCATATGGGTGAAGATAAATATGAAATAACCATATATAGTTCTTGTTGTAATATGAATAGAGGAATATATTATTATACAACTTATGATAATCGCCAAATAACAGCAGTAGATATGCATAAAGAAAATTTAGATGGTAGTGATTTAATAAGCTATGATTTAGTAAAAGAACAACATATTTATGAACAAAATTAAATAGAATAATTTCACATATTTAGGTTATAGTCATAATTTAATATGGGGAGGATTTATATGGATTATGATTATAAATTTGGCAATAAAGCTTATAAGTATTTTGGAGATATGGGAATAGAATTTAAAAAATTTAAAATTATAGCTCCTGAACAAGAGCAAGATATTCAACCTGGTAAAGAGTATTTAATGGAAACATTACCGATATTTGATAATCCTAATTATAAAGGCAGTGGTAAGTTAAAGAATAAAGTGGCTATTATTACTGGTGCTGATAGTGGACTTGGTCGGGCCGCCGCGGTAGCTTTTGTCAAAGAAGGAGCTAAAGTAGTTATACCTTATTTAAATGAAGATAAAGATGCTAATTTTACAAAAGAATATTTGGAAAAACTAGGTGGTGAATGTCTTTTAATTAAAGGAGATATTCAAGATAAAAGTTTTAGTAAACAAATAGTTAAAGAAACTTTAGATAGATTTGGCAAAATTAATATTTTAGTAAATAATGCCGGAGTTCAATATCAAAGTGATACTTTAGAATGTATTAGTGATGAACAGTTTGATAAAACTATGAAAGTAAATGTCTATGGTATGTTTTATTTAACAAAAGAAGTATTACCTTATTTACATAGTGGGGATTCTATCATTAATTTAACAAGTGTAACAACTTTTTATGGAGAACCTCAATTAATTGATTATGTAACAACTAAAGGAGCTATTGTGGGCTTTACTAGAGCTTTGGCACGCAATTTAGCATTAAAAAATATTAGAGTAAATGCGATAGCTCCAGGTTTTTATTGGACACCACTCCAACCAGCTTGTTGGGTTAAAGAAAAAATTCCATCACTAGGGGCAGATGCTGCGATGGCTCGAGGGGCTATGCCTTATGAATTAGCGCCAACTTTTGTCTTTTTAGCTAGTGATGATTCCAGTTATGTAACAGGTCAAGTACTTCATAATAATGGAGGACAAGTAATGGGTTAAGTATAAAACTTAACTTTTTAAATTTTTAAATATTAGTAGATATTAAAGAAGTTAAGTGATATAATTAAAATGTCTTAATAGGAGGTTTAACTTATGAATCAAGATAATTTAGAAAAAATAAAAAAGGAACTAGAACAAGAATTTGAAGAAAATGAAAAAAAGCTTGAAGTTTATAACGAAAGAGCTATTACAGCAGAGAATAATCAATTCAATTCCAAATTAGAATTATGGTCTTTGTTTGCGATTATTGCTTATATTATTTTGTCTATTTTAGCTATAACAACTAATATATTTCCAAAATTGTTTATTCCCGGAATAATTCTGGGAGGCTCTTTGGTTAGTGGTCTTATAGGTAGTGCCATAATTATGAAAATAACTAAATTTAAAGAAAGATTAAAGTCTTTTAGTACGGCTAAAAATGAAAGAGAAAAATTAAGGGAAGAAATAAAGTATGCTATAGAAATAGAAAAAACTAATAATAGAAATATGGCAATTAAGCAAACTCTGGATAATTTAGATTCTAAACAAGTATTAAGTTCATTTGCTAAAAATTATGATATTAGTTATACTGATACAGAAAATATTAAACTAAATAATCAAAAATTAGAAGAAATTCTTATTCAAAAATATCAAGAATTAGATTTATTATCTGCTAAAGAAGTTTTAGATAGGAAATTTAATAAATTTTTTCCAGTTAGAGATAAAATTGCTTCATCTTTAGTTAGTGGTCTTATATTTCTTATGGCTTTTGCTGGTCCTTTTATATTTGTTAAAGATATTATCAATATAAGTTTTTTAATAGTTCCTATAACATATGGGACAGGATTTTTAGTTTCTTTAGGTTACATTTTAAAAAGAAATAGGGATATTAAACAAATCTTTCAAAATATTGGTTATAATATAGGAGAAGATATTTTAGAAAATAAACAATTGGGAATTAGTTATGATGAACAAATCAAAAACAAAATAAAAGATATTAGTATTATTTCTACGCAATTGCAAGAAAATAAAATATTATTAGAATCAATTGAAGATAATAAACAAAAATTAATGCCAACTAATGATTTTGTTGAAAGTCGACTTTTAGAGGAAGATAAATCTAAGTTAAATGAAGGTCCTTCATTAGTATTAAAAAAGAATTAATTATAATTTAAAATGGAGTTTAATGCTTCATTTTTTAATTTGATATTTATGTTTAGATTTTTAAGTGATATAATAATTAGAGAAAGTTGAATAGCTATGAAAAATATTTTATTAGGAAGTTCGTTAATTAGTCAGTTTTTACAAGTCTTACCAATTTCTATAATTGGGGGGTTAATATATTTAATTATTCGGATTAGATACCTAGAGAAAAATAATAAACAAATAATAATAAGAAATGAAATATTATATTTAATCTTTGGGTGTTATATAATTGGTTTAATAAGTTTAGTTTTAGTTCCTAATAACTTTTGGAGTTCAGTATGGTTTTATATATTTAATGGTTATTCTTCCAATATTATGGGGTCTTTATTTAGTTTTAAATTTAGCTTTAAATCTAGATTATATCTTTATTTAATAGGAAAGTTAAAATTAGGGCCTTGGACAAAATTAATGATATTAGGAAATGTTTTAATGTTTGTACCTATGGGAATATTACTGCCTTTAATTAAAGAAAATATTAGGAATAAAAAAATAATTATATTAGGAATATTGATACCTTTAGTTATAGAACTTATTCAACCTTTTATAGGTAGAGAATTTGATATAGATGATATTTTTTTAAATTTTATGGGAATTATTTTAGGATATATAATATACAAGTTAATAATAAAAATTGAAGTTTTAATATTTAAAAAAGAAATTAAATAGTTTATAATATATTTAAGGAGTATGGTTTATGAAAAAGAAAATATTATTTATATTATTAATTGGGTTTTGTTTTTTAGCTTTAGCTAGTTGTAGTAAAAAAGAAAATAATGAGGTTTTAAGTGATGCTTTAAAGTTTAAAGAAGAATATGAAAAATTAAATGGAGCTAAAAATAGTTCCAATAAAGAACATAGAACATTATCAATATCAGAAGATAATCCTTTTGTATATGCAACAAGTAAAGACATTGTGGATATGGTTGATAATAAAGGAACTTTTTATGTCTATTTTGGATCTAGTTATTGTCCATGGTGTCGCAGTGTAATGGAAGAATTTATTAAAGTGGCTAAAGAACAAAATATTGCTAAAGTTTATTATGTGGATATTTGGGATGGCGATCATGTAGAAATTCTTCGGGATACTTATACATTAGATAAAAATAATAAGCTTGTTTTAAGTAAAGAAGGGGGAGAATATTATCAAGATATTTTACAACGCTTTGATAATGTTTTAAGTGATTATACTTTAACTGATAGTAAAGGCAAAACAGTTAAAGTAGGCGAAAAAAGAATATTTGCTCCGAATTTTATCTATGTAGAAGAAGGAGTTGCTAAAAAAATAACAGAAGGTATAAGTAGTAAGCAAAAAGATTCACGAGAAGAATTAACAGAAGAAATCTTAAAAGATGAAAATAAAATGTTTAAGGAATTTTTTGAAGATTAAGGAGAAAAGAAAATGGCTGAGATTACTTTGAATGTGGAAGGTATGCATTGTGAAGGCTGTGAAAAGCGAATTATAAATGGTTTATCTTTAATCGAAAATGTTAAAGAAGTAAAAGCTAATCATGAAGAAAAAATAGTCAATGTAAAATATCAAGAACCATTAAATTTAGAGTTAGTTAAAGAAAAGTTAGTTGATTTAGGTTTTGAAGTCAATTAACTTTTTTTAAATTATTTTATAATAAAAGCTACCAAGTCATTTTTTAGTTGACGTTAAAAAGATTATTTGATATTATGAGTGTAGGTGGTATAAATGGAAAAAGTTTTAGAATTAAATGAAAATGATGAATTAGTAATTATCAATAAGAATACTAAAAAATGTGTAGGAACTTTGAGATTAGGAACTAATACCTTAGAGTTAGAAGAAAATAATCCTAATGTTAAGCAATATTATGAGATTAAAAATATTGATATGAGTACTTTAAAGTGTTATGAATATTTAAATGATTTTATTAATAATTGTGATGTTGATAGTATGCCGGATAATTTGTGGAAACATTTTAATAAAATTTATGAATATTTTTATGAAAAAGTTATGGGAAATAGTGAAGATAATGTAATAAGTAGAGATTTACAATGGGTTATTAAATATGAAAAGAGTTAAAATATTGAATTATGAATGTTTATTTGATACAATGTTGATAGGTGATTTAAGTGATAACTAATAAAGAAAAAAAGTCATTAGCTATATTTTTGGGAATTATTATATTAATAATTTTGGCAATTACTATTTTTATGGTTTTTCATGTTTTAAGTATATCAAAAATTAAATATCCTTATGTTCAAGAATATATTGTAGGTACTGGTAATATTAAAGGGAAAGTAGATGTTGAATATTTTAAAAAGTATGGAGATGCTTTTGAAATAGGGGCTACTAAAGAAGGTTTTGCTGTATTTAAAAATCCTAAGTTAGCTTTTAAAACTTTAAAAAAACAATTTAAAGATGAAATAAAAGAAATAAAGAAAGAGTATGATTTAGGAAATTTATCCCAATTAAATTATGATGAATATGTTGCGGCTTTAAGAGCTGATGGAAGTTATAGTCCTGTATATCATATATTAAATATATATGAAAATAGTTTTGAAGAAATGGTTAGCTATGAATAAAATTTATTTTTAATAATAATACTGTTATTTTATATGGTAAGTGAAAATATGAATTTAAAAGCAAAAAAATATTTATTTATCACTTTTGGAATAAGTTGGATAAGTTGGTTAATAGTTATTTTATTAAGGCAATTTTGTTTAGCTAAATATCCAGATTTTTTAAGTGGTTTGATAGGAATTATTGTGACTCTAGGACCTACTATCGCGGCCATTATAATGCTAGATAAACGAAAAAATTTAAAAAACATCTTTCATTTTATATTTAATAAAAAAGAAAAAACATATTTTTATTTAACTCTTTTTAGTATTATTTTAATTTTAAGTTTTGGTATTATTGGGACTTATAATAAAGAAATACCCCTTTACTTTATAATTTATCTTTTGGAGGAGGTTTTGAAGAATTAGGATGGCGAGGAGTATTACAACCTAATTTAGAAAAAAGCATTCCTTTATTGTTAGTGCTTTAATTACCGGGATTATATGGGGACTGTGGCATGCTCCACTTCAAATAATTCAAGGATATGCTTTATTTGACCTTAGTTTTTTTCCATTTATGTTGGGAATAATTATGTTTAGTATTTTTTTAGCTTATATTTATAAAAAAACAAATTCAGTATTTTGTTGTGCTTTTTTCCATAGTTTATATAATACTTTAACAACTATTTTTATAACTAATATTGGTTCATTAATTATAGAATTATTACTCGCATTATTATGTATAGTTTTATATTATAATGAAAAAATAAAAAGTAAATAAGTACGAGAATATGTTAAGTTTAACATATAATTAGTTAACTAGGAAGGTTATACCAATTAACTTCGTTAGTTCCTAGTTTAAAACTATTGGAATAAATGTTTAAAATTTCATGTACTTTACTTACATCAGAATCATTTAGGATTGATGAAGTACCCCAGGAATAATAATAGTACTTTGAAAAATTATATTGAGAAATTTTTCCTATGTGGAATTTTCTATTAATTCGATTTAAAGCTTTTTTATAATCTTTTTGCATAGTAATAAAAGCTAAAGATGGATTTTTAAAAACTGGATATCCATTTTCATTTGTACCACACATTTTATAAGCTTCTCCTAGCGAATTTAATTCTTCAACTAACCTTATATTATCTATATATTCTTGGGTACATTTATAATCAGGCTTGGAATCTAGATAACCTTTTAAGCCTACTAAAAATAAAATACCTACATAAGAAATACTTAAAATTACTATAGCTATTTTCTTTTTCCAAATAGTTCACTCCTTTGTTTGATTATAACATCGTTATATATTTAGGTCAATAATATTCATTTATCCTTTTTTTAAAAAAAGATGAAGATAAAGCAGTCGACATCTTAAATCTAAAATATTTAAGTGTTTTTTAAGGGTTAGGAATATTAGTATATTATAAAAACTCCTAAAATAGGAGCTTAATAATCTAAATGGTCGAGAAGACAGGATTTGAACCTGCAACCCCATGGTCCCAAACCATGTGCACTACCAAATTGTGCTACTTCTCGATAATGGTGCA
>CANQOE010000067.1 GCA_947625315.1 uncultured Bacilli bacterium
ACATGCGCATATTTTTCCGTCTCGGCAATTCGAGCTTGAGTTATACCTAATGTACTTAAATAACGACCTAAAGAATTAGTAATATTTATATCTTCTAAAAAAGAAATTGTATTAATGTCATTATCAATTGGAAAGAAAGTATAAACTTTAGTATCATTCAAATTTAGTGTCCGAAATTCTTCGAAATTAGGGTTAGTTAAAGCCCGAATTATTTGTTTGGCTCTATCGGTACGATAATTCATCCATAAAACTAAATCACCATTTTTAATAGTATTTTGTTGGTTGATAATGGTGGGATAAATATATTCATCAGTTATTTCTTTTTTATAAAAATTTAGGAGAATATCAGATGCGGAAGAAGCTTTATAGCCAATACCTCGCGTTATTAAATCATAATATACTCTTGTTCTTTCATAATTGGTGTCTCGATCCATGGCATAATATCTTCCACATAGACTAGTAATGTCGGCATGTTCATCATCTTTTATTGTTTCTTCTAACTCATTAATATAGTTAATCGCGGCGTTTACTTTAGTATCTCGGCCATCAGTAATTAAATGGAAGTGAACGTTTTGAGCATGGTTTTCTTTTAATATTTCATAAACACTTAAAAAATGTTGCATATCTGCATGAACTTTACCATCACTGAATAAACCAATTATATGAACATTTTTCTTTTTCGCGGCTTCTATAAAATCTTGAAAATCGGGATTAGTAAGGGGATTTTCTTTAAAGAAATTAGTTATTCGAGGCCCATGTTGGAGTATTTTATAACCAGCACCAATAGTCATATGACCAATTTCACTATTACCAAATTCGCCTTCATTTAAACCAACATATTCTTCTGATGCATAAAGGGTAGAATGGGGATATGTTTCCCATAAACGGTCAAAATTTTTCGTATCGGCTAGTTTAATAGCATTACCAAATTCACTTTCTTTATAACCAAACCCATCTAATATTACTGTTAATATTTTGCGCATTGTTAGGCCTCCATCTCTATAAATAATACCATAAATATTCAAAAAAAACAAGCATATTAAAAAGGAGCTAAATATGAGCTTCTTTAAATATGAATAAATTTATTATCAAATTTTAAACGATCGGCAAGAGTTGCTATAAATTCCGCATTAGTAGGTTTGGTTTTATCAAAAGCTACCGAATTGCCAAATATTTCTTCCATTAAGCTATAATCTCCTCGAGCCCAACTAACTTCTATAGCATGTCTAATTGCTCTTTCAACACGGGATGCGGTCGTGGCATAGCGAAAAGCTACTTCAGGATATATTTCTTTAGTTATACCAGCATAATATTCGGCATGTTTATAAAATAAGAAGATACATTCGCGAACATAGATATAACCTTTAATATGACTTGGAATTCCTAATTCATGTAATAATTTAGAAATGGCTACATGAACTTTTTTATCAGTTTCCGATAGTTCTTTTGTTTTAACAAAATCTTGATTAGCTAGTTCTAAGATATGCGTTTCTAAAGCTAAAAAGCTTAAAGGCTTTAACATATAATAGCTTATATCATACATATTAGCCATATTAATAGTATAATCTTTTTTGTAACTAGTTGTGATAATAACTTTTTTAGTTATTTTTTGGTCTTTCATTTTAGATAAAATAGTTAAGCCGTCTGTTTGAGGTAGGATTAAATCCATAACTATTAAATCAAAATCAGAAGTATTAGATAAAATGTAATCTAGGGCTTCAGTACCATCAGTGATGGTTTTTACTACTTTGATTACTGCGTGACTACTAAAATGCTTCGCTAATTTAGCCGTATAATTAGGATTATTATCAACGACTAAAACACGAATTGGGTTGTTTTTTTCGTTTTTCATTTTCTTTCTCCTTCAATTTAGTTCTTTTTTACTACACGCATTAACATTGTAGCACAATATTATGACATTTACAAGTAAAATGTTTGACAAGCTTTGTCTAGTATTGTAAATATTAGGCGCATTTTGTCGAAAAAAGTTTGTTTACTAAAAAATACAAAGAAAAAGCAACTAATTTGTTGCCATTAAGTCGATTATTTGTGTTAAAGTAGATATATCTAAAGCGGAAGAACCAATGATAAAACCATCTAATTCTTTAATAGGAAGAAAATCTTGAATATTTTGGGGATTAATATTGCCTCCAAATACTAAGGGAATATTTATTTTATAAGTATTAATTAGAGTATCTTTAATAAGTTTAATGTTAGATGTTAACTCTTTTAAATCATAATTAGTTTTAGTACCAATTAAATAACTTGGTTCATAAGCAATAATTAAATTATTAATTTGATCTTTAGTTAAATAATTAAGAATATTAGCTAAACTTTTAATTAAACGGGTTGGGGTTATATGACGTTCTAATTCTTCTTTAGTTTCCCCAAGACAATATATGACTTTAAAGCCTTGATTTAAAGCTTTAATAATTTTCTTTAAAATAAGATTTTCATCTTCTTGATAAAAGAAACGTCTTTCAAAATGACCTAATAAAATATACTTAACATTAAGACCTTTTAATTGAGCTAAAGAAGTATCCCCAGTTAAAGAAAAATCCGCATATAAATCAAGATTTTGGGTAGCTAAAAAATAAGTTGATTCTTGAAAAAGAGGTAAATAAATATTAGATGGAGCCATGATTAAGTTTAAACCTTTAAAATCAAGCTTAGTTAAATTTTTATGGTAAGCGATTATTTCTTTAAAAGATTTACTAGCTTTTAAGTTACAAATCAAGAGTTTCAATGTTATCCGCCTCGCTTATAGCCTCAATTCCGGGAAGGGTATCTTTAGCTAAATATTCTAGGGAAGCTCCTCCACCACTTAAAACATATTTAAAATCATTACTAAAACCTAAATTATTTAAAGCACTAGTAGTATCGCCACCTCCAATAATGACTTTAGCTTGACTATTTTTTAGAGCATTAAAAATTTCAATAGTACCATTTTTAAATTCTTTTTCTTCATATATACCCATAGTGCCATTGATAAAAATAGTTTGACTATTATTGATGATTTGGCTATATTTTTGAATAGTTAATGAGCCAATATCTTTAATTATATCATCATTATTTAGTTCATTAATGTTTTTTAAGTTAATAGTTTCGTTATAAGAAACACCTGTTACGGCATCCATTGGGAAAGCAAATTTAGGTTTATATTCCAACATAATATTTTTTAATTCTTCAATAATTGTGGAGTCTTCAGTTTTAAGAGAAGCCCCAACATTTAAACCTAGAGCATAAAGAAAAGAATTAGCAATACCTCCACTTAAAAGTAAGTTATCACATTTAGGTAGTAAACTTTTGATAATGGGTAGTTTATCATCAACTTTAGAACCACCCATAATAACAGTGTAGGGATGAACTGGTTCTTTTAATTCATCTAAAATAGCTTGTTCTTTTAAAACTAAAAAGCCAAGAGCACTAGGTAAATATTTAGATGGACCGACAACAGATGTATGAGCTCGATGAGCAACCGAAAAAGCATCGAGAATAAAAACCTCGGCTAAAGAAGAAAGAAATTTAGCAACATCATCATTATAAGTACTTTCTTTTTTTTCAGGTAGATCTAAAAACCGTGTATTTTCTAATAATAAAATTTCGCCAGGCTTTAAAGATAAAGCTAAGTTTTTGGTTTCTTCACTCATTATTTCGGGAGCAAATTTAATTTCTTTAGTTAAGAGACGTTTAAGAACGTCTTTAATTGGTAATAAAGAATTAGCATTTTTATCTTCTTCACTTTTTATGCGTCCTAAATGACTCATAATGATAATAGAACAATTTTCTTTTAATAAGTAATTAATGGTTTCTAAACTTTTAACAATTTTGGTTTCATCTAAAATATTGCCATTTTTAATTGGTACATTATAGTCGCAGCGAACTAATACTCTTTTATCTTTTAAATAAATGTCTTTAATAGTTTGTTTCATGTTATCCCTCTTTTATTTTGTATATTTATTATACCTTATTTAGAGGATAATTGACAAGTAAAATTTGCTTTTTTAAATCTTTAATGTTATAATATTAAATCGTGAAAAAGATGCGGGTGAGAAAGATGCATAATTATGATAAATGGAATTTAATGTATAATTTAGCTAAGAATTATTATGAACATTATGGCAATTTAAATATTTCTCAAAATTTTAAGACTTTAAATGGGTATGATTATAATGAAAGTGGCTACGGCTTAGGGAAATGGTTAGTAAATCAAAAAATATCTTATAAAAATCGTTATATTCCCAAAGAGGAAAGAAAAAATGTTCGTAGAGCTTTAAGTGATGAACAGGTCCAAAAATTAAAAGAAATAGATATTGTTTTTGAAGTGAATTTGACTTGGGAAAAATGGTATGATTTAGCCAAGAATTATTATGAATATTATGGTAATTTAAATATTCCTTATAATTTTAAAACAAAAAATGGTTATGAATATGATGAAAATGGTTATGGATTAGGAGTATGGCTTAAAATTCAAAGAGCATCCTATAAAAATAGAAATATCCCCAAAGAAAAAATAAAAGATAATAGTTTAAAATCATTGACTGATGAACAAGTTCAAAAATTAAAAAATATTGGAATGGTTTTTAAACTACCTAAAATAACTTGGGATGAATGGTATAATTTAGCTGAATTATATTATAAATATTATGGAAATTTAAATATTCCTAAAGTCTTTAAAACGAAAAATGGCTATGAATATGATGAAAACGGATATAAATTAGGGAACTGGATTATTAATCAAAGAAAAGCTTATAAAATTAGAAATATTCCCCAAGAAAAAATAAAAAATAATAACTTAAAACTATTAACTGATGACCAAATCCAAAAATTAGAAAATATTGGGATAGTTTTTGCTTTACCTAGAATAACTTGGAATGAATGGTATAATTTGGCTAAATCATATTATAAATATTATGGAAATTTAAATGTTCCTTATAATTTTAAAACAAAAAATGGTTATGAATATGATGAAAACGGTTATAGTTTAGGAATATGGATTAGTAATCAAAGAACATCTTATAAAAATCGCTATATTCTTAAAGAAGAAGGAACTAATTACCATAAGCCTTTAAGTGATGAAAAAGTACGAAAACTAAAAGAAATAGGAATGATTTTTAATATATTTTTAGCCCAATGGGAAACGATGTATAATTTAGCTAAAGAATATTATAAACGTAATGGTAATTTAAATGTTCCTTATAATTTTAAAACAAAAAATGGTTATGAATATGATGAAAATGGATATAATTTAAGCTCATGGCTAGAACGTCAAAGAGTCTCTTTTAAAATTCGAAATAATTCTAAACCAGGAGAAAAAAATAAATATAGTCTTTTAAGTGATGAACAAATCCAAAAATTAGAACAAATAGAAATAATTTTTGAAATTAATTTAACCTGGGATGATGCCTATAATTTAGCTAAAGAATATTATAAACATTATGGTAATTTAAGTGTTCCTTATCATTTTAGAACTTCAAATGGATATGATTATAATGAAAATGGTTATGGCTTAGGAAGATGGCTTGCAAATCAAAGAATAGCCTATAAAAATAGAAATATTCCCAAAGAAGAAAGAGCAAATGCTCGTAGACCATTAAGTGATGAACAAGTCCGAAAATTAGAAAGTATAGGCATGATTTTTGAAATACGTAAAAATTTACAAGAAATTAATGTTTTACTTGAAAACTTTGGTATTAATGAAAAAAAATATTCTTTCTTAAAAAGAATACCAATTAAAGAATTAAAAGCAAAAATAAATTATTTAATTGAAAATAATCAACCTTTAATTGTGGGAGATAAATTACATGAAATATTCTATATAAGTAATATTGATTTAAAAGCTAAATATGGAATAGATATTAAAGAATTAATAAACAATTATTTGGTTGAAGCAAGAACAAGGGAAATTGGTGATTAACATGAACAATAAAAAAACATGGGAAGAAGCTTATTTTTTAGCAAAACAATACTATATTTATTATGGCAATTTAAATATTCCTAGCGATTTTAAAACTTATAATGGTTATGAATATGCTAAAGATGGGTATGGCTTAGGGAAATGGTTAGCTTTTCAAAGAAAATATTTTTCTAAATTAGGATATAATGATATAATTATAAAAAATATTGATTCTATTAAAGATAATATTGAGAGTATAAATTGGTATAAAATGTATGATTTATTAAAGAAATATTTTAAAGTCTATAATAATTATAATATTCCTTTACAATTTAAAACGAAAAATGGTTATGAATATGCAGAAGACGGAGATAATTTAGGTTTATGGTATAGTTTAAATAAAAATAATATTGCTAAAGGCAATAAACCTAAAAAAGTTGAAAATTTTAATATTATTAATTTTAGCAATGAAATATTAGTAAAATTTAAAAAATTAATAGCTATAGGTTTTAATTTTGATAGATTATATGATAAAACATGGGAAGAGTGGTATATATTAGCTAAAGCTTATTATGAACATCACGGAAATTTAAATATACCTTATAATTTTAAAACGAAATATGGTTATGAATATGATGAAGATGGTCAAAATTTGAGTAGATGGATTATCAATCAAAGAAGAGCTTATAAAAATAGGAGTATATCCAAAGAAGAAAGAAAAAATAGTTTTAAACCCTTAAGTGATGAACAAGTAAAGAAATTAGAAGCAATTGGGATGAATTTTGAAGTTAAATTAACTTGGGATAAATGGTATAGTTTAGCCAAAGCTTATTATGAACATCACGGAAATTTAAAAGTACTCCAAGCTTTTAAAACTATAAATGGGTATGATTATAATGAAAAAGGTTATGCCTTAGGAGTATGGCTTAATACTCAAAGAAGAGCTTATAAAAATAGAGGTAAATCCAAAGAAGAAAGAATAAATAATTACAATCCCTTAACTGATGAACAAGTAAAGAAATTAAAAGCAATTGGGATGAATTTTGAAGTTAAATTAACTTGGGATAAATGGTATAGTCTAGCCAAAGTCTACTATGAACATCATGG
>CANQOE010000068.1 GCA_947625315.1 uncultured Bacilli bacterium
ATTTTAATAAGAAGAAATGTTTAACTTATATTGATAAGTTGATATTTTCTGATAAAAGTATTTCTATAAATGATATTTCGAATTTATATAAGATATTAGAGCAAACATTAAACAATGATAGATTTAAAAATATGTTAAAACAAGCGAATAATAATTGGCTAGGTTTACCAGTTGATGATGTTGTTAATAATATTTTAAATTTTATTAAGAGTTTAGAAATTGTTAATAATTAGATTTTAATTGTAAATATGTGTTAGTAAAAATGTTAACACTTTTTTTGTCTTATAGGAAAGTTAAAAAAAATAAAAAATAAACAAATAAAAAAAATCAGACAAAGAAAAAAGTCGGATTTTTAAGAATCAAAATTAATTTTGTTTGTATTCATAAATTTTACCATTTACGCCGATGTAGAAAATAGGGACCATTTTGCTAAGGTAATATTGGCAATTTTTCAAAAAAAGTGTCGCGAATTTTTTATTTCCTATTTTAAAAAAATCAAATACATAGGTAAGTCAAATAAATATAAAAGAATTGATATTTTAACTAGTAATGAGAAGATGAGCATCAATAAAAAATTGAAGATACAACATATGCAGAGGGATTATGGATTTAAATGTTAATGCCATGTTTAATATGATGAGGCTGCTCGCAATTAACTAATTTTGTAGACGATATATTGACAAGTTAAAATAAAACTTTTCTATATTTAAAAAGATTATGATATAATTTTGAATATAGGATAGTGATATAAATGAATCAAGAAACAAACAATAATGCAAATCAATCTCAAAATAATTTCCAAACAGAAAATTTAAATAATTATAATGGTATGCCATTACCCCAATCTCAACCACCAATAACTGTTCCGTCTTCAAATAGTGGTGTTAATAATCCAATAAATAATCCTGCAATAGATAATCAAAGTAATATGAATCAAAATGAAAATAATCAAATATTAAACAATACTTTTAATAATTTAAATAGTCAAATTGTTAATAATGGCATCAATAGTAATATAGGAAATCAAAATAGTATTCAAGTTCCATCATTTAACTCTAATATTGATTTAGGCACTAATAATGAGTTATCTCAAAAGCCAAAAAATAATTTAATTAAATATCTTTTAATAGGTTTAGCCTTACTTGTTTTAATTGGAGTAGTTATTTTTGGGATATCTAAATTATTCCATAAAAATCCTGAAGCTCCTAACATTCAAGATATGACTAGCAGTGAGGTCTTTTTCCTACCAAAAAGTAAAGATTATGCTACTAGTTATGCTTTATTCAATACTGATGGTAAGCAATTGACAGATTTTATTTATAATTCTGAGGCTAAATTTTTTAATGGGGTTGCATCTGTGGAAAAAGGTGACGAATATGCCTTAATAGATACTACAGGAAAAGAAATTGTTAAATTTGGAGAATATAGTTTCTTATCAAATTCATATTCTGGATTATATAAAGCTCTTGGAAATGATGGGTATGAATATATACTTAATAATAAAGGTGAAAAAATTTATACTTATAATAAAGAAGAAGAAATTGATGAAATATATGAACTTTCTGATTTTTATGCTTACGTTGTTGATGGTAAGAAAATAACTTTATTTAATTATAAAGGTCAAAAAATAAAAGAATATACTTTAGAAAATAAAGATGCGGAAATTTCAGGTGGTTTATTGAATAGTCTTTTAAAAGAATATAATGTATTAAATAAAAATTTTGGTAATGGTTATAAAAAAATATATTCATCTGTTTATTACAATGGTGAATTAACAATTTTAGATAATGTTAATTGTCAAGAATATCTTAGTCTAAAAACAAGTATTCCCTATAAATTAAGCTCTGTCCTTTATAATGATAAAACTATTTTTTTAGAAGAATCTGAGAATGATAAGTATGCCATAATATATGATAAAAAATTAAAAGAATTAAATTATAAAAGTATGAGTGTTGATAATGAAGTCTTAACAGGAAAAAATGATTCTGAAGAACACGTTATTAATCCTGATGGCACAGAAGGAATTTTAAAAGATTATGATACGGAAATAATGGATTTAAATAATTATGTTATCCAAACTGATACGTGGAGTGCAGACTTTTATGTAAATAACAAAAAAGTTAAAAATGCTGAGGTTAATATTCATAATGCTAAAAATGGCTTATACGTTGTTGGTTTAAATGATGAAAACCATAGTGAAACTATATATGATGTAAATGGGAACCGTGTTTTAAATGAAAGTTATTATTCTGTTTATTTTCCTGATAGTAATGAACGGATTATAGCAAGCAAAGGCAAAAATGATGGAAAGTTTCTTATCGATAAAACGGGAAAACAAATTTCTGAAAAGTACGATTCTATTAAAATAATTGAAAAAAATGAAGAAGAAAGCGAATACTACATTGTTGAAAAAGATAACAAAGAAGGGGTTATTGATAAAGATGGTAAAGTAATTATTGAATTAAAATACAATGATATTGAAAAAACGCAAAAAACAACTAATGATATTCTATTTTTAGTAAAATTAGAAGATAATTCTAATGAAATTATTTCTTTAAAAAAGGGAGTAATTCTAGCTTCTAAATATTTAAATATAGAAGACAATTATATAAGAAGATATATGGAAGAAGATAAAAAAAATGAATATTATACCTTTACTGGTGAAAAATTTTATACAGTGTAATATTAGAAAAGGAGAAAATAAAAAATGAAATGCTCAAATTGCGGTACGATAAATGATAATAATGCTAAATTTTGTCTTAAATGTGGCAATCCTCTTGTAAATAATGGAGGTGAATTAAATAATCAAGTTAATAATCAACCAATTAATAACAATGTAAATGTTAGTCAAAATGTTAATCCTAATCAAGTTGGAGTAGAAGTTTCTAATCCAAATAATGGGACATTACAACCTAATAATAACCCAGTTCATCAAAATAATTCTATGACTATTGCGGAATATATAATGTATGGTATAAATATGCTTATTAAGCCATATAAAACTTATAAAGAAAAAGAAAGTAAAACTAGTAGTACAAAATTCTCTTTAATTTTTAGTGCCATTATAGTCTTTATAATGATGTTTATAAATATAGTTAAAACTATGGTGTCAGTTATTTTTGTCAAAAGTTTTGATTATCATAGTTTAAGTTATACTTCCTCAATTAGTTTTGAAAATTTAAAAAATATAAATTATTTTGCGTTAATAGGTAAATCTCTATTAGCCTATATATTATTAGTGGCAGGGATTGCTTTTATATATTATATTGCTTGTTTAATCTTAAAAAAATCCAATAATTTCTTTAAAGATTTAACTCTTGCGGCTTCATCTTTAATACCCTATATAGTTATTGGAATGATTATTGCTCCAATTATGGGAATGATTTGGTCTCCATTATCATCTATAATATCTAATGGGGGATTAATATATTCTGGTTTAATTTTTGTAAATATAATTAATGAAGATATATCTTTTAGTAATAATGATCAAAAAATATATTTCCATCTTCTTTGTTTATTCTTAATTGTAGTTATAAGGTATTTAATGAATAGATTTTTATTAACGGGATTTATAACTACTAATGTCAATGATGTTTTAAATTATTTAAAATAGTGAGGTAGAATATGATTTGTCCAAATTGTCATAATGAAGTGGTAAATGAGGCTGTATTTTGCCCTAATTGTGGTTATAAATTAAATATTAATAATGTTAATATAAATTTAGATAATTCTAAAAAAGATAAAGGAAATAAAAAACCATTTTATATTGTATTATTAGTGGTTGTTTTCCTTTTAATCGGGACCTTATGTTTTGTGGGAATAAATTATTTAAATAGAAATAAATCAAATGAGTTAACTTCTGATGATAATAACCCTAATGAAGTAGAAGGAAAGTTAAATACTCTTGAGAAAATAAAACAAGATTATGAAAATGGCAAATTGAATCTAAACGAATATTTTAAAGAATTAGTATATTCGGAATTTGATAGTTCTAAATTAAATAGTAAATATACATCAGACTATGAATATATAAATACTGATTGTGAATTAGAAACTCTAAATTTATTAGAGGAGCATTATAATGAATTAGATAAAGATATAGTTAAGTTTTATTTAACTAATAAAACATTAGCTAATGTTTCTTTAGGAAAAAATACTATTACGAGTACTAGTAATAGTCAAAATAATTTTAAAGTAGATCTACTTAAAGATAGTGATCAAGAAAATGCCTATAATCATCAACTTAATAGTGTTTATTTATCTTCAAATGGTCATTTCTTAATATGGTATGATGAAATGGGAGAAGACCGTATTTCAATAAATGATATCCATAATTTAGGCGATGGTTTAGAAAGTAGTATTTCCAGTTTTGAAAAAAAATTTAATATCCAATATTCTTATACTCCATATGTTGATAATAAATATTTTAATGAAGACTTTAAAAATGCTAAAAATGTATTAATCCAAAATAATTTAGACCCTTCTTTATTAAATACCGCTATGAGTGTGTATGTTTATGATACAGGAAGTGATATTACCTTAGCTAGTTATAATGATGTTAATAAAGTTTCTAAATTTTTAAATAGATCTTTACTTTTAGATATTTTAGATAAAGATGGAATTGTTAATTATCCTTATATAATAATTAATAAAAGAGGACTTTCTAATAAAAATAATTTAGAAGCCCTATATAATCATGAATTATTTCATCATATGCAATATTTATATTGTAGGGAAACAACAAATGCTTTATGTCAAAGTAATCCAACAATAATGGAAGGAATGGCTAATTTTGCTAGTGCCGAATTATTTTGGGATAAAAATAGTTTTTTAAATGATTGGGCTACTGTTTATACTAAAAATACTAGTGTTAAATTAGAAGATATTGCCGATAAAAGTGGGAGTAAAGGTTATGCCCTTTTCCCTTATTTTGAGGCTTATAAGACTTCTGTTCCTAATTGGTTATCAATTTTAATGGAAGCTCACAATGAACAGAATCCTTTTAGTTATATTCAAAATAATACTTCTAAAGAAAATTTAATTAAAACGATTAATAATTTAGCTAGAAAAACTCTTGCTCAAGATTATGAAAATAGATCTTATTTATCTAATGAACCAGTTAGTTTTAAAAAATTAAATACTAAAAATAATTTAACAATTAATCCTGGTTCTATTGAATATTTTGAGATTTCTAAATCTAGTAAATATACAATAACCATTGATAGTGATTATATTACCATATTAGAGTATGGATATGATGGAGAGTATCATAGACTAGGAGAATACAATAAAAACATAGAATTTGATACAACTTTAGATGCAAACTATGATAAATTATATTTAGTTATTACTAATGCGGATTTATTAAATACGCATAATTATACGGTTGAGGTAAAAAATTGGGGTGCAGTTGAGGATAATGAAGAAAGTGAAAGCCCTGAATTAAAAACAACATTTAATAACTATAATATTGAAATAAGTATGAAAATGAAAACATCTGGTATGGAAATTAGTGAATATGCTAAAGGAATAGTAGATGAATTACATCAAAAAGAATATTTAGATTTTGAAACAACGACAATGGGGATGACTTTATCAAATAAAATCTATTATGATTTTAGTAGTGGATATACTTATATGACACAACCATATGGTGGAGATGTTTGGTGGAAAGAAAAAGGAACTAGTCAGCTAGTAGATTTAGGAAAAATGATTAATAAAATTAAAAAGATGGATAATGTTAAAAAAGAAAAGAATTATTATAAAGTAACTTTATCTAAAGATGATATTACTGATATTATGAAAACAGCCAATGCGGAAGGTAATATTAAAGGTAATGTTGTTGCGGATGTTTATATTACTAATGGTTACATTTCGAAAATAAGTTATGATTTTACAGGTTTGATGTCCGGAATAGATTCATTTACAACGACAATTAATTTTTCAAATTATAATCAGGCGGGTAATGTAGAAATTCCTTCCTCAGTTGTTAATAATGCTAAAGTTCAAGGATAATAAAAAACACTTCATAAAATTTGAAATAATAAAAAATGATGAGTTTTCTTCCATCACTCCTTAATGTTTAAGAACCAAAAATAGATTTTAAAATTAACTCCTTAGATTGGGAGTTTTTTTGATGCTTATGGTGCCTATCTCTTTTAACCTCTTCCATTTTCTTATAAAGAGTTATAGAAAAAGGGAAAAGATATAGTATAATATTTAGTAAGGAATTATCTTAAGGAGGGATAATAAAAGATGGATAAATTTAAAGAAATAAGACCTATTGTTCTTGGAATAGTAAAAAAGGGAAATAAGTTATTAGTTAATAAAGGTTATGACAAAGTAACAAATAAAGAATTTTATAGATGTATAGGAGGAGGTATTGAATTTCTAGAAAATAGTAAAGATGCTTTAAAAAGAGAATTTAAAGAAGAACTTAATATAGATATTGATGTTGGAGAATTTTTAGGCATTGCCGAAAACATATTTACTTATAATGGCAAAAATGCTCATGAATTAATATTGTTTTATAACGCTTTTATAGAAGATAAAGATTATAAGGAGAAATACATAATTAATGGCGAAGTTAATGCTGTGTGGGTAGATATAAATAAGTTTCAAAATAAAGAATTAATTATATATCCTGAACAAATATTTAGATATTTAAATTAGTATCGAAATAATTTTCAAAGTTTATTGAATATTTTTTATTATATAATGTTTTTATAAGGGGTGGTTCTATATGAATGAAAGCAAATTAAAAACAATTTCCAATTTATTTGAAGGAAAAGAAATAAGAAGCATCTGGGATAGTAAAAAAGAAGATTATTATTTTAGTGTGGTAGATGTTATTGGGGCTTTAACTGAAAGTAAAATTCCTAAAAGATATTGGACTGATTTAAAAAGAAAATTAGTAAATGAAGGAAGTAAGTTGTACGAAAATATCGTACAACTGAAATTAAAAT
>CANQOE010000069.1 GCA_947625315.1 uncultured Bacilli bacterium
AAATATTATTAAAAGACTAAATGCAATATTAAAAATTTTATTTAAAAAAATTGCATTTAATTCTTTAAGTAATAATTATTATTGAAATGTTTGACATACTAGTCCATTTATGATATAATATGCAGCTAAATGAAGGAGGTTTTGTTATGGCAAAATTAATAGATATTAAGGGTTATTGGAATATGACTTATGATTTAGATTTTAATGACAAAGATATGTGGGAAGGTCAAATTCTATTAGAAGATGATGGATGGTTTGAAGGAATTGTTGTTGATCCTAATAGTTCTTATAAAGAAGATAGATTTATATTTGGGGTTTATCATCCCGAAAAAGTCATAGAATTATTTAAGTTTACTCCTATTAGAGTAGGTGCTCCATATGTTTTTCATGGTAAAAGGGATGCTAAAGGATATGACGGAAAATTAGAAGTTATTGGATTATTTGGACCAATGCCTTATGGTAATTCTCATATAATAACACAATACGCCGAAACAGTTAGACAAGGAATTGAAGAAGAGTCTCAAAAGTTAGAAGCAAAAATTCAAAGATACAAAGATAGTATAATGGATAAAACAGGTAAAGAATTTTATGAGAACTCAATTGCTATAAGAAGAACTATGGTTGAATCAATTCTTAGAAATTATGAAGGAAAATATTTTATTCAAGAAGAAATTGATGAACTTAAAGAAGAATTTGAACCAGTTAATGATAGAGTTATGCAATCTACTGAAGAAGAAGTTAAAAAACTTGTAAAAAAAATGCCTGACACTATGTTTGATGATGACGAAAGTTTACCATTTTAATTATAGTAAAATAATAAAATTATGATGATAGTTATGATTTATATGTTAAAATAATAGGTAGTTATGAGAGGTTTGAAAAAAGAGAAGAAAACTAAATATGGATGGAGATCCTATTTATGGATTTTATTTTGAAGAACCACCTAAATTTAAAAAATATTGAAAATGTTATATGAAATATTATATCAAAGCAAGCATGTTATCATAAATAGATCCAAGATAATTTAAAAAATAAAATTATTGAAATAATGATTTGAAATCTAATTTTAAATTTAAGTTAATTTATTTCTTTTTAGTTTATTTTATGATAGAATAAATTTAGAAGGTGTAATTATGTTAAAAATTGATTTTCAAAAATATTTTGATGGAAATGATGTTCTTTATTATGATTCTAAATATATTATTACTATTTTAGAAAAAATGTATAAAAATAATTTAACTAAGATAAAAGAAAAAGTTTCTAATGCCAAAGTTATAGTAAGTGAAGAACAAAATTAAAAACTTTTTAGCTCAAAAACTCGAAGAAGAGAATTCAGAATTAAAACAAAGAGTTGCGAAAAGAAAATCTGATTATGATAAAAATATAAAGAAAGATAAAAATAATTCTAATAAAGAAAAAATAGTTTTTGATTATAAACCTTTAACAGAAAAGGAAATTGAAGAATCAAGTAAAAAATTTGCGGATGATATTGCTATGGGTAGATACATATTTGAACCTTACACTTTAGAATATTTTAAAAAATATATTGAAATTGTAAAAAAGAAGTTAATGATGCTATTTGATATTATTGAGAAAATTGGGAATAAAGACACTTTTTCTATTCAAAATTTAATGCTGGATCTAGATATTGTCTTAGATGAAAATGGCAATATTTTAAAAGAAGATATTATTCGTTTATTAACACCTACAATATATAATTTAATAAAATTGTGTGAAAAAGTTGAAGAAGCAAATGAATTATCAACTTATTTAACTTTTAAATTATCCAAGCATTCATTAATGAGAGGCGGTTGCTCTGAAGGCGAAATTTATCCTTCAAAATTCTTGCAAGATCAAAGCTTATATGGATTTAATGGATTGGGTAATGTACCCTTATCAAGTAGACAAGAGCAAAAACGTAGAGAGGAACAAAAAAGAAGTGCTCAGGCAATGGCAAAATTGCTACTCAAACTTTAAATAGTAGAATTAAATTAGGTGATATAGATGTATAATTATGATTTTAAAAAAGATAATGAAACAATAATTAATGAAAAAGTTAATGTAAATATTAAAGTTAATAATAATTATTATAAAACTAATTTTGTTTTAACTGAAAAAAATTTATTAATATTTTTTGACATTAATAAAGGAAATCCAATATGGGGAGTAGGGACCGCTCCATTACCTCAATTATACCCATTATTTAATATTCCTTTAAGTAAAATGAAAAAGGAAATAAAAGAAGATAATTTATATATAATTACAAACGATGAAGAAATTAATTGTTATGACTTTGATTTAGATGAATTCTTAAATATTAAAGAAAAATAATAAAAAAAGTAAATAAATTTTATTATGGTTCTTTTGGAAGACAAAATAACAAAAAGATATTGAATAAAAATAGATAACTATGGTATAATAATATTACCTGGATGATATAGTTTATTTTTATATAAAACCGACTATGTGATAATATAGGGAGAATAATTATATGTGGTGTTGAAGACTGGTCATTGCGATTAGCCAGAATCCTAAAACATATATGTTTCTTACCACCTGCGAGTGAGCGGGATTTTATCATTAAGTAAACTTTCATCTGGGTTTTAATTTGCATTTTTAAGTGGTGATAAAATGGAAGAGCGCATTATTTCGTTAATTGGTTCAAATAATTTGGAAAAAATAAAAAAAGCCCATATTTTAATCGTGGGTTTAGGTGGTGTCGGGGGCATAGCTTTAGAAGCTTTAGTTCGTAGTGGGATTACTAATTTAACAATTATTGATGGAGATAAAATAGAAGCTTCTAACTTAAATCGACAAGTTATTAGTAATATTAAGAATATTGGTTCTTCTAAAGTAGAAGAAGCTAAAAAGTTAGCTTTAAATATAAATCCGAAACTAAATATTAAATCTTATTCTATATTTATTAATGAAACTAATTTTTCGCAATATATTAATGAAAAGTATGATTATATAATTGATGCTTGTGATGATATTAAAGTTAAAGTAGCTTTAATTGAATATGCTACCAAAAATAATTTAAAAATAATTACTTGTTTAGGGACTGCCAAAAAACTTAAGCCAGAACTTTTAGAAATAACAAAATTAAATAAAACTTTTAATGACCCTTTAGCTAAAAAGTTACGCCATACTCTAAAAGAAGCTAATCTTCCTTTAAATATTCCCGTCGTATTTAGTCGTGAAGAAACCAAATCAGGTTCTACCTTAGGAAGTATGATGTTTGTCCCGGCTGTAGGAGGGCTTTATTTAGCTAGTTATGTTATTAATGATTTAATTAAACCTTTGTAATTATTTCATCGTTTACTTTAAATATTACTTCTTTGATATTTAGAGTATCTTTTAAAGATAAAGATATAGAATATTTAACTTCTTCTAAGATATCTTTTTCATCTAAATTAGCTAATATTTTATTATTAAAACTTAAAGTTACTTGGTCTTCTAAAGTTTCATAATTTAAAAGTTCAACAGAAGAAGCTAAATAACTTATTAGATTAGTCTCATATATGGGACTACTTTTTAATTCTTTAATTATTATTTCAATTTTATTGTTTTGATTATTATCTAATTTTGTAATAGGAACATAATAAGTTAAATCATCTTCTTTAGCTAAATAATAAATAGTTGTTTTAGTTAAATCTTTAATGTTAGCAATATCATAAATTTTATTAATCCCAAAATCTCGCGTTAAAGTATTAGGGAGTATTAAATTAGCTTGAGGTAAAAAGGTTAATTTTTCCCCATTAATAAAAATCATTAATTCGTTTATTTCATCTATTTCGGTTAAACTATAAATAAGGGCTTCAATTATTTTTACTTCCATATCTTCTTTCGTATTTAAAAACTCTTGGGAAAAATTAACTTTTAAAAGACCTTTATCTAAACTAATATCTAATATTTTAGTATTTTTTGGAATAAGGGGTTTGAGATTAGGAGATATGTATTCATTATTAAGATTATCGATTATAAGAGTTTCAATTAATTCTTTGGCTTGAGCTAAAGGTTCATTTTTAGTCGTCTTACGAATAGTTCTAACAACATATTCATCTTTATTTAATAAATAGATCGGAATATCTGTAGTTTCTAAATATTTAATGTCTTGAGTAATTTTAGTTTCTTTATTTAATTTAGTTGGGAAAAAACAAAGTAAACCCACGATAATGAGAGCTAAAGTAGATGTTATAATTCGTCTTTTAACTAAATTTTTAAGCATGTTATCACCTAATTAAAATATATGCTTTTAAGAACAAATAAAAAACCTCCCAAAGGAGATTTTATTTACAAATTTATTTCACCTAATTTAAGTAATTCAACTACGGCTCCACTGCGGGATTTAACTTCCAGTTTTTGCATAGCATTAGATATATGATTACGTACAGTTTTTTCACTTATATTTAAAGTTTTGGCAATATCTTTAGTTGTTTTACTTTTGACTAATAAAGAAAATATTTCATGTTCTCTTTTAGTTAAGATATTTTTAACCATGATTACTTTTCATCCTTTCATAAAACTTTTTATATGTCTAGTTTATTTTATGAGAATGATAAAGAAATGGTTAAATGTGTTAGCCTATATTAAGAGGCAAATTTTACCGTAATATAGACATCTTTATCAAACAATTTTTGAATACTTTTAATTATATTATTAGCTAATGTTTTATCATGTTTAGTAGAAGATATGGTTACTTTAATATTATTGTCTTCAATATTGACTACACCATCTAATTTAAAATCATTTTTTAACATTTGTTTAATGTTTTCTTTAACACTTTCATTTTTATTAATAGTTTGTAAATCTTCGTAGGCTTGATTTTTTTCTTCAATACTAGCGGTATTATCTAATAAAACATCTTCTAATTTATTAATTTCACTAACTAATTCTTCTTCCTCTTGAACTTGTAAAGCTACAAAAGCATCATTTTGTACGACAACATCAGTTGTTTCATTTTCAAGATTATTATCAGTTTTAAAAGTGGCTAAACTATCTTCTCCCATTGTTAAATAATAAATACTTAACACCATAATTAAAGAAAAAAGAGTTATAAACCAAAGATTTTGTTTATTAATCATATAAATATCCTCCTTTGTAATCTACCAGTAATATATGTTAGTTAAAAAAGTTTTATGCGCAAATTAAAAAGAAAAAGTATGGCAATATTTAAAAAGTAATGTTATAATTAAAATGGTGATAATATGACAACAAAAAAATATGATGCTTCATCAATTAAAGTTTTGGAGGGTTTAGAAGCGGTAAGAAAAAGACCAGGTATGTATATTGGAAGTACCGATAAAAGAGGTTTACATCACTTGGTTTGGGAAATTGTGGATAATTCAATTGATGAAATAATAAATGGTTATGGTAATTATATTAAAATTATTTTACATAAAGATGGAAGTATAACTATTGCCGATAATGGGCGAGGTGTACCAACTGGAATGCATGAAACTGGGAAAACAACACCTGAGGTTATATTTACTATCTTACATGCCGGGGGAAAATTTGAAGAAGGCAATTATAAAGTTAGTGGAGGTCTGCATGGAGTTGGAGCATCAGTAGTTAATGCTTTATCAAAATCAATGGATGTACTTATATATCGAGATGGGGAAATAAATAATATTCGTTTTAAAAATGGAGGAGAAATTGAAAGTCCTTTAAAAAAAATTGGGACTACTAATAAAACAGGAACGATTGTAACATTTATGCCCGATTATGAGATATTTAAAAATTGTGCTTTTTCTTATACAACAATCGTGGAAAGAATGCAAGAAAGTGCTTTTTTAATACCTAATATAACTATTGAAATTAAAGACGAAGATTCTAATAAGGAAGCTAAATTTCATTATGAAGATGGATTAGTTAATTTTGTGGAATATATCAATGAAGAAAAAAATGCTTTACATAAAGTAATTAGTTTTGATGCGACAAAAGGGGAAATTGAAGTCGCGGTTGCGATGCAATATACCGATACTTATAATGAAAATATTTTATCATTTGTCAATAATGTTAAAACCATTGATGGAGGAACTCATGAAGTAGGCTTTAAAACCGGAATTACTAAAGCTTTTAATGATTATGTCAAAAATAATAATTTATTAAAGGGGAAAGACGCAGCTTTTGATGGTAGTGATGTAAGAGAAGGTTTAAGTGCGATCATTAGTGTAAAAATACCCGAAAATTTATTACAATTTGAAGGCCAAACTAAAGGAAAATTAGGTACTCCCGAAGCGCGAAGTATTACTGAAGCCATAACTTATGAAAATTTAAAATTCTTTTTAGAAGAAAATAAAGAAATTGCTTTAAATATAGTTGATAAAGCATCACGTTCAAAATTAGCTCGTGAAGCGGCGCGTAAAGCTCGGGAAGAAGCAAGAAATGGCAAAGGTAAAAAATCTTTAGAGAAAAATTTATCAGGAAAATTTGCTCCAGCTTCCACGAAGAACCCAGAGATTAATGAATTATTTTTAGTCGAAGGAGATAGTGCTGGAGGTTCGGCAAAGGGTGGCAGAAATCGGAAATTTCAAGCTATTTTACCTTTAAGAGGAAAAGTTATCAATGCGGAAAAAGCCAATGTTGCCGATATTTTAAAAAATGAAGAAATAAATACCATTATTCATACAATTGGAGCCGGAGTAGGGCCAGAGTTTATCGCCGAAGATTCTAATTATGATAAAGTTATAATTATGACGGATGCCGATGTTGATGGTTCCCATATTCAAATTTTATTACTAACTTTCTTTTATCGGTTTATGCGTCCTTTAATTGAAGCTGGAAAGTTATATATTGCTAAACCACCTTTATATAAAATTGAATATGGTAAAAAACATTTTTATGCTTATTCGGATGAAGAGCGTTTTCAAATTGTGGCCGATAATCC
>CANQOE010000070.1 GCA_947625315.1 uncultured Bacilli bacterium
CTGCCAAGAAAAAGAAATCAGTGCGTATTACTAAAGCTGGTGTTTATATTAAACCTTTACTTGTTCAATGTGCTTTATGTGCCATCAAAGATAAGTCTTGTCCTTATATTAAAGCAAGATATGAATCTTTAAAACGTCGTCGAGGGCACAAGAAAGCAATAATTGCTATAGCTAGACTTTTACTTACATCAATTTATCACATTTTACTTACTGGCGAAATATTTGATTATGATAGATTTGAAAATTTACTTAATCGCAATTTTAAATCTCATAATAAAATTTCTAACACTCCAGAAGAAATGATTTCTTATTTAACTAGTTTAGGTTACAACATTACTTTGCAGAATACCTAATAACAGTTTACTATTTCAAAGAACAGTTTATTTTAATGTCTTCATTGACAAGACACTTTTTTGTATGTCAAAAATTTATTTATTTTTTTCAACCTTAGTCACCTATTTTTATTTTAGCACTAATAAAAGATTTTAGAAAGATAAAATAAAAACATTTACAAAGTTAGTGTAAAGAAAAAATGGATAAAGACTTTAGTTTTTAGTTGAATTATGATATAATTTAAGTAGATTGTCCTGTAGCCAAGTGGTAAGGCGGTAGGCTCTGAACCTATTATTTCGTTGGTTCGAATCCAACCAGGACAGCCATTTTTAGAAAGGAAAAAAATTATGGAAAAAGCAAAAGTTTATTTTACAAAAGAAATTACTCCTGAATCTTTAGTAAACATTTATAAAAAATTAAATGTATCTTTAGATGGGAAGATTGGTATTAAAATATCTACTGGAGAAGCAGGAGGAAATAATTACTTAAAACCCGAATTAATTAAAGATTTAGTTAAATTATTAAATGGAACAATTGTTGAATGCAATACAGCTTATGATGGAAAAAGAAATACAATAGAAGAACATTTAAAAGTAGCCAAAGAGCATGGTTTTTTAAATATTGCTAATGTAGATATAATGGATGGCGTTGGAGAAATGGAATTACCTGTAAATGGTAAACATTTAGATATCAATATTGTGGGAGCTAATTTAGCTAATTATGATGGTCTAGTTAATTTAGCCCATTTTAAAGGACATGCAATGGGCGGTTTTGGAGGTGTAATTAAAAATCAATCTATTGGAATTGCCTCTCGAAATGGTAAAACTTATATTCATACCGCTGGAAAAACTAAAAATCCTACTGAATTATGGGCTAATTTACCTAAACAAGATGATTTTTTAGAATCTATGGCCGAAGCTGCCAAAAGTGTCGCGGATTATTTTGCTAAACAAAATAAATCAATTGTCTATATAAATATAATGAATAATTTATCTATAGATTGTGATTGTGATTCGCATCCAGAAGATCCTTGTATGCAAGATATTGGAATACTTGCTTCTCTTGATCCTGTTGCTCTTGATCAAGCATGTATTGATTTAATATATAATTCTAATGATGCCGGAAGAGATCATTTTGTTGAACGCATTGAAAGACAAAATGGCAGACATATTTTACCTTACGCTGAAGAAATAGGTCTTGGTAGTAGAGATTATGATTTAGAAGAAATTTAAAAAAGCCTTGCGGCTTTTTTTAATGGTTCTTAGATTTATTGTTTTCTAATTCAAAAATAAAGTTTTGAGCATGGTTTTCTAAAGAAGCTAAGGTAGAATTTTCAATTATGTAATCATAATCATAATTATCAACACTAGCATCAGAATAGTTAGTCGATATATTTTCTAATCCCACTCTTTTAATAAGTAGAGTTTTAGCATTAAAAGCATTAACTACTTTAGCAATTTCTTCAGGTTCGCGAATATGAATAAATAATATTTCGGAATCTGATGCTAAAAAATTATTGATAGCTTCTTTCGTACAATTAAAGGGCATATCATTAAAATCAATAGTTAATTTTTTTAAATCACTTAAGAATTTACGACTTTTTTCAGATTTATCTCCTTGCCAACCAATAATTTTAGCTATTTCTTTTATTTTATCAATAGCTGAAAAATTAGTAACTTGACAATATTTAGAACATAATTCAACAAATGTGTCTTTTCCAGAACCTCCGGTTCCATTAATAATAATAATTTGTTTTTCCATAACTACCTCCTATAACCTTTTTTCAAATGAATTATTTTTATAGGACTACCGGCCATAGCATATACTAAACTATTAAAATACATTTTATCCCTCCTAATATTATTATTATAATATGTTTAGAAAAAAAATAAAAGGTATTTTAGGAATAAAATTAATCTTTATTTTTGCAATTTTTCATAATAACGTAAAAGTTATTTTTAGCAAAATAATGGTGAAATGGCTAAGAAAGATTTTTAATCTTTGCTTTAATCATTATCATCCTTCTACTTATTATTTTATTATTTAAATGATAATGAATTTTAAAAAGATAAAGCACTCAATCTAACAAGATTAAGTGCAAACCAAATCGCGAGTACTCAACTTTGCGATGTTAAGTATCTCTTTTTATTTTATGGAATTTTCTCTTGATATATACATAATAACATAAAAAATTGCTTTTAGCAAGATTATTTTATATTTTTACTCTATGGATTCGAGTTAAATATCAATTTGGTGGAGTAGAGGAGAATCGAACTCCTGTCCAGTATATCCTATCATACAATATCTACAAGTTTAGTTTGATTTTGAATGTCTTATGTTACTGGCATCAAGCAAACCTATAACATAATAAGTTTAGTAATTATTCATTCTTTAATCCCAAACACATTAAAGAATATAGCTTATATATATGAACCCCTATAAAAACTATAAGCAATAATTATAGAAGCTTGCTATCCTATACTAAATTAGGCAAATGCAAAAGCATTTGAAGCAAAAGAACTTTCATTCTTGTCATTTAATTTTAATTTTAGACTTAAAGCGCCTAACTACTTGCAATCATATGTAGTAATATATGTCGAAACCATATACTACCCCATATAAGTATTTTAGCATAATTTAAAGAAAATTGCAAATAAAAAGCTCTTATTTTAAATGAATAAGAGCAAGAGCAATAATTAAAGCAATATTAATCATACCATAGATTAGAATAAAGATATTAATAAAGCCCGCTTTAGGAATGTTAGGTTCTTCTTCATCAATAACTGAAGGAAATTGTTTATTTTTTAATTCTAAAATCATACCTTTACCTTTGGCATTACCACTTTCTTTAGATTGGGCTAAATATTCATCAAGTTTTTGATTGACATAGATACCTAGAGGACTATCTTCTTTTAAAGAAGCTATAATATTTTCAAAATTATTGACGATAGTCTTATTATAATCAGTTAAATAATCATAGTAATCTTTAGCATGAAAATAAAGATTCATGCCATTTTTAATTTGGCCATTATCTATATTATTGTTTGTTTGAAATAGTGAAAAAAGATTTTCTAAAGCTTTTATTGTTTTATTAATCCGAATAATATCTATAAATTTATAAGGGGTAGTTAACCAAGCATCACCAGGTAGAGTTCTTAAATCAAAAGTTAAACTTTCGGAGGCAATAACATTATTATTTTCAATTAATTTTAAAATATTATTTTCAACAATTAAACCATATAGATTAGGATAAAATTCCATATTTTGGCGAAAGATAAAATCATTAATATTCATAATGCGACTTTTAGTTAAGGCCTCTTCTTGAGGTATATTATTTAAATAATTGTTATCCATAATCTAACCTCTATTCTTAAAAAGATTATAGCAAAAATGGGTAAAAAAAACAACTATTTTTATTTATATTAATTAAAAAATGTAAAATTATTTAAAAATATAATTATTTGTGGTAAAATAAAAAATAAGGAGGGTTTATTAATGCTTAAAGAAGTTAAAATAGAATTGACGAATAAATGTAGTAGAAATTGTTATCATTGCTCTAGTAGAGCTTCCAATAAAAATATAATTATGTTAGATTATCAAGATGTTATTAAAGTAATTAGAGAAGCTGCCGATTTAGGAGTTAAAAAAATTGTTTTTAGTGGGGGTGAACCTTTAGAGTATCCCTATTTAACTAAATTAATTAATTTAGTAAATGATTTAAAAATGGAGAGTACTATTTATTCATTTGCTTATCGAACTAAAGATAATATAGAAAAGTATCGCGAATTACTTGATTTAGGATCAAAGAAAATTGTTTATTCTCTAGCCGATATTTTAAGTGTTAATGAATTTTCAAGTTATGAACATGAGCCATTTTTTGACCAAGTTTTTCAAAATTTTAAAGATAAATATTTAGGTTTTCACTATGCTTTAACAAAAGATTCTTATCCTGATTTTAAGAAAATTATTATAAATACTTTAGAAACTTTTAAAGATAAAGAATATTTTGATAAGCTAAGTATTTTAAGATTTGTTAGTCATGGAAGAGGAACTCAAGATATGACTTTAAGTAAAGAAGAATTACTTACTTTAAAAGAATTTTATTTAAGTTTAAAAAATAAAGATAAGGTACGTTTAGGCAGTCCTTGGAATATTTTAAAAATTGATTATACCCCTTGTATTATTGCTGATGAAGTAATGATTATTGGCTATGATAATATTGCTTATCCTTGTGATTCTATTAAGTATAATCAAAAACTTGGAATTGGGGGAAATATTAAAGATAATACTTTACTTGAAATATATAATTCGGCTTATTTTCAAACTTTAAGAGAAGCTAAAGATAAGGGGTGTAATTGTTTTTTGTGTCATGGGGGATGTTTGGGGCAAAAAATAATTAATAGTAAAAGTAATGATTTAAAGTTAATATTAAAGATGAAAGATCCGGGTTGTTTAAATGATTAAAAGACAAGAAATTTATGATTTATATTGGTATTTTGCTTTTGAAAGACAAAATATATTTTGGGAAAAATTAAAAGGTGAAAAAACTCCTTGGACAAAAGATAAAATATTACAAGAATATAAGTTTTGTAATAGTTATCGTGCAAATGATCGAGTTAGTCAATATTTATTAAAACATGTTATTTATAATGGTAAACATTATAGTGATGAAGATACTTTATTTCGCATTGTGTTATTTAAACTATTTAATAAAGAAAGTACTTGGGAATTATTAGAAGAAAAGTTTTGTGATATAACTTTAGCTAATTTTGATAGAGATTCTTATTCTCGGGTTTTAAATGAGGCTAAAGATAGGGGTATTAAAATATATAATGATGCTTATATAAGTTGTGCTAATAAAGCTTTTGGTTATGCTAAAAAACATGATAATCATTTAGCTTTATTAGATAAAATGTTTAAAAAAGATAATATTGTTAAACAATTAAAAGAATGTAAGCATATGGAAGAAGCTTTTAATATTTTAAAAAGTTATCCTTTAATAGGGAACTTTATGGCTTATCAATTAGTTACTGATTTGAATTATAGTCCTGTGTTAAATTTTAGAGAAGATGAGTTTTGCGTGGCCGGTCCTGGTTCAATTCGGGGAATTAATAAATGTTTTCTAAATAAAGGTAAATTTTCTTATGAAGAGATAATTAAATATATGTATGTACATCAAGAAGAAGAATTTAAAAGATTAAATTTAGATTTTAAAAAAATAGGAAAGAGAAAATTACAATTAATTGATTGTCAAAATATTTTTTGTGAATTAGATAAATATTTAAGAGTATATAAACCAGAGTTAAAATCTAATCGGGTTAAAATAAAAAAGAAATATGTTCCTAAAAAAAGTAAAATAGAATATATATATCCTCCGAAATGGGGAATTAGTCTTTAATTTTTAGATTTAATGCGTTATAATATTTTTTGGGGATATAAAATGATTGAAGAAAAATATGTATATGAAATAAGTAAAAAAAAGCAAGAACCAAAATGGATGTTAGATTTTCGGTTAAAAGCTTTAAAAAAATTTAATGAATTAAATAATCCTAAATTTGGTCCTAAATTAGAAATAGATTATCAAAAGATTAAATATTATAAAGATAATCCTAGTAAAATGACCGATAATTGGGAAGAAGTAAATAAAGATATAAAAGATACTTTTTGTAATTTAGGAGTTATTAAAGCCGAACAAGATTATTTATATGGGGTTAATAATCAATTTGAAAGTGAAGTAGTATATCATAGTATTAAAGATAAAGATAGTAAAGTTATATTTACTTCAACTGATGAAGCTTTAGTTAAATATCCTGATTTATTTAAGAAATATTTTAATAATTTAGTTAAGTATGATGAAAATAAATTTACCGCGTTAAATGGGGCTTTTTGGTCCGGGGGTTCTTTTATTTATATACCTAAAGGGGTTAAATTAGATAGACCTTTACAAAGTTATTTTCGTATTGAAAGTGAAGCTTTAGGCCAATTTGAAAGAACAATTATTATCGTGGAAGATTATGCAACTCTAGAATATATTGAAGGATGTACAGCGAAGAGTTATGCCACTTCTTCTTTACATGCGGGAGTTGTGGAAATATATGTCGGAAAAAATGCTAAATGTAAATATTCTACAGTTCAAAATTGGAGTAAAGATGTTTATAATTTAGTAACTAAAAGAGCTATTGTCGATGATGATGGGTTAATGGAATGGATTGATGGAAATATTGGTTCAAAAATAACAATGAAATATCCTGCATGTATTTTAAAGGGTGATAGAGCAAGAGGAAACTCAATATCAATTGCTTATGCTAGTATGGGCCAAAATATTGATGCGGGAGCGAAAATGATTCATTTAGGAAAGAATACAAAAAGTAATATTTTAAGTAAATCAATAAGTGTAAATTCAGGAATTGCTACTTATCGAGGAACAGTTCATATAGGAGCTAAAGCTAGTAATGCGAAAGCCACGATTAAGTGATACACCATAATTTTAGATGAGGCCAGCAAAAGTTA
>CANQOE010000071.1 GCA_947625315.1 uncultured Bacilli bacterium
GCTTTTAAATAAGGATTTGGTAATTGCTAAAAATAACTTGTCATAAAGTAAAAATACTGCTATAATATAAAATAGGGTGAATAATATGAGGGATGCCATTTTTCTTAATAAAGGTTTAAGTTATGCTTTTACCAGTTATTTATCTAATTTAAATAATCCTGATTCTATAGAATACAATTCTTTTTTAAGTATAACTATTCGTCTTCTCGAATTAATTTATGGCTCATCCCTAATAGATGCATATAAATCTAATGATTCACTTAATTTTAAAAATATTTTACAAATATATACTTATCCTTTAAAAGATATCGAAATATTTCTTGAAAATATAGATTGCTTTTTTAAATTTGACCAAAATAATTCTAAACAATTACCTAATCCTTATTTTAAAGCAATATTATTAGCTTTATATGATATGTTTATCGCCAAAAAAGAATCTATAGGAATAAGTTTTACTGAAGAAGAAAAGTTTTTAGAACTAGCCTATACAACATCTACTAAAGAACCATATCAAATATCTTATTTATATATTCAAGAAGAAAATCCGTTATATTTTGAAAAATATTATTATTCTAAAATAAATAATTTAGATGTTACGAAAGAATTTGATATTAGTCAAACTATAATTGGTTCGCTAAATTTAGAAGCTCTAGGCTATGTTGGAGTTACTTTAAATGATTTAACTAAAATGAATAACGAAGAAATAAAAAATGCCCAAAAGAAAACTTATCAATACTTTAACGTAGATTTAAATAGTCCTACCAAAGACCAAGACTTAATAAAAGCTTTAAAAGATAAACAAACTAAATCTAAAATAGCTTTATCTACTGGTAATGGATATGTTGATATTTTACTTTTAATGAGTATTATAACTACGACAATAAGTTTAATATTAATTGTTGTATTAAAATTTATATAGGAGGGTTAATATGCCAACAATTGAAATAAATAATCATAAATATGAAGTTATTAAAAATTATAAAGATGCTTTAAATGTTGAAGAATTACAAGAAAAAGTTACCGATTATTTCGATGATTTTGATTATATAGTCGGAGATATAGCTTATAATAAATTAAGATTAAAAGGCTTTAATGAGAAAACCAATAAAAATTATAAACCTTTAAATGATGTAGCAACTGTCGAAGATTATATCAATAATTCTTGTGCCTATGGTTGTAAGTGGTTTATGATTAAACAAATTCGGGATTGATTTTCTAAAAAAAGTTTGTTATAATAATTATAATATTAAAGAATGGAAGAGGGAATAAAAGTGAAAGTATTAATAACTAAAGATTCAGGTTCTAATGAAGAATTAGCACTTTTAAGTGCTTTTAAAGAAAGTGGTAATTCCTATATTGTTTTTGAAAGTGGTAAAAATGGTTCTATGGGTTTACCAATTATTTATATTAGTAAATTAGAAGATAATAAATTAAAAAAAGTTAATAATCCTGAAGAATGGCAAAGTGTTAAAAATTACTTAAAAGGTATTATTAATGGGACTAATTTTGAATATATTAAAATTCCTAATAATTTAACTAGTGAAGAAGACTTTTATACGCCTCTAACTTTGCCGCAAGCTTCTTTTGATTTAATTAAGAGTCGTTATGTAGTTAATGAAGCTCCTGCTGAAGTCCCTTTAACTCCAAATCCCGAAGTTGCTCAATCTCCTGTAACTCCAATAGCAAACCCTGAAATTCCTACAAGTACAGTGCCTCAAACACCACCAGCACCAACACCAAATCCGGTAATGCCTGAAGCACCAGTAGGCCCTCAAAATGGGTCATCACCTGTGGCACCTTCCTTATTTACCAATGAAAAGGAAACATTTATGAAGGCTTGTGAAAATATGTTTGATGCTCTAGTATCTAAATATGAAAAACGTCTTAATGATTTAGGCCAAAAAGAAGCAGCTTTAAATCAAAGAGAACAAGAAATAGCTCAAAAATTACAAAATGCTAATGAAACTTTAGCTAATGCTCAAGCTCGGGAACAAGTTGCTAATATCGCTCATGATAATGCTCAAAGAGTGATGAATGATATGACACCTATATCCCCAACACCAAGTCCGGCAGTGCAACCAGCTCCGGTTACTCCTCAAGTACCGATAACTCCAGCTCCCGAAGTTTCTGCGCCAATTTCTTAACAAAAAAAATACCTCGCAATTTGCGAGGCTTTAATTTTTTAACAAACACAATCTACATAAGTATCAGATAAACATCTTATTGCACATAAGCAATCACAATCCATTGTAAAGAAAGAATTCGTAGTTACATAAGGATTAAGACTTGTTGTATCCGGATTATCCGCTAAAACTCTAAAAGTACAACAATTTCCCTCAATCTTTTCTACTCTAAAGACTGTTGAAGTTGTCGCAGTTGGAGCTGGATCTTTTGTTGTAGGCATACTCCAAGGAGTTCCGTTACCTCCACAGGTATATAATTCTACTGGTCTTGTATTGCACATTAAGCAGTTAGCTCCTCCACCTAAAACTGGTCTATCACAAGAATCTAAACATGACTCTGGACAGGCATTTTGTTGTAATACTAAAATAACACTTAATATCTCATTTATGCAATTTCCTTGTGTATTAGAATCATTATTATTCATTATTTTCACCCTTTCATGTATCTCACTATTAATTTATGTCAAATATTTAAAATAGTGTCTTAATCTTTGACTTATTTTATGTTATAATATTATAAATATGTGGTGGTTTTATGAAAAAATATATATACATATACTTAGGTGGTAAATATTATCGTCTAGAAGTGGATAACGAATTAGATATTCTTTTAAAAAGAACTTTAAAAGACGATTATCAATATAAAGATAATATTTTACAATTAAATAATGAAGATACCACCAAAACTTATAATTTAAAAACTAAAGTTATTAGAACAATAATTAATCAAATAAAAACTTATGATTTACCTGCGGATTTAGCTGATAAAGTAGATAGAATTCGCCATAGTTTAGGCAATAAAAGTACTACTTATGCTAGTGATTTAAAAGAAATCGAAAATACTTTAAATGAAATAATGCAAATTTATGCTTCAGTTAGAACAAATTTAATTAAAAAAGATGAAGCTAAAAATTTAGAAGAAGAACAAAAATCCTTAAATGAACAAGTTGAACAAAAATTTCCTACTTTATTTGATGATACATCTTTAGATACTACTGCAAATCTTGCTGATATAGAAAAAATGTTAACAACTGCTTCTCAAGATCCTGAGCTTGGTGAATATATAACCCCAGAACGTATTGAAGAAGCTTTGAGTAACATAATTATTTGTTCTACCCCTGAAGAATATTTAGAAAAAACTAATCAACAAATCTCGTATTTTAATCCCGAAGATTTAAAAAATATTCAATCTAATCAAAAAATAATTATACCCCCTAATTCATCTATTAAAGATGTTGTATATAATATTTTAAAAAGTTCTTATTTCACTGATAAAACTGTTTCTAAACCAAGCATTTTTAACTATAATTTAAATGAAAATAATATTGCTAAATACTCTAATGATTTAATAAATAACTTTTTAAATATAACTGATTTATCTTCCTTAAGCCCTGAAAAATTACTTAAAAATTATTTTGCTGGTTCTAAAAATGAGTTGTATTATTTTATAGAAAATTTAGTTAAAAAAAATGGGGGAGGAGAATCATTTAGGCGAGCTATAGAAAAGACTTTAGTAGAAACTGCTGTTAGAAAAAATTTAATATCTAGGCAATTTCTCCAAAATATTAATAGATCTTCTTCCCAAGATTTAACAAGTAATCTAAATTCTTCTGTAAGTATTTCTTCTCAAAACAATATAGATTCCAAAATAAATACCCCAAATCAATTCCAAACAAGTAGTAATGAAGAATTAAAAGGTAAAATTCAAAATAAAAAAGCTCAAGATTTTGAACAAAGTTTGCATACACATTTGTCTTTAAATAATCCTGATTTAAATAGTCCTAATGCCGATAATATAGCAATAGATATTAATCCTAGTTTTGAAACTAAATATGCAAATAAAGGATCTTCTACAGCTTTAAATTCTGAAATTTCTCCAAACTATCCTGAATCTAGAGAATCTGCAGGTCATCAAAAAGGGGTACAATCTAGTAAAACAGAAGGATTCCTAAACCAAACAACCCCAGGGACTTCTAAACAATATCGTCTAGAACATCAAAATAAAGCTCAAATGCAAGTTAATAATTTAGGTTTTGTTGGTACTAATCGTTTTCGCAAAAATCACTTCTTAGGTTCTAATGGTAATTTGGAAAATAATAATTTAGAAGATGAAGATTCACTTAATGATCTTTCTCAAGAAACTTCTTCTCTAACCGGAGATGATCCTTCATTATCTTCTTTAGAATCAAATAATCCTAAAACTGTCGATTCAGGTTCTCAACCATTGAAAACTAATAAAAATTTTGCCTCTAATAATTTAGAAAATTCTCAAACTCTTGCTAAAAAAGCCTCTAATAAACTTTTAAAAAATTTAATAACTAAACATCCTATGGTTTTAATAATTGGTATTATTGCACTTGTTTTATTATTTATAATTTTCTTTATTCTTATGTCTGGAGGAACTAATTCTTCTTATTCATCTAATTTAATAGGTTTAGGTGGATATGAACACGTTGATTTAGGTGATTCAATGTGTAATGAAGTATATGTCTATGATACTGTTAAAGATCAAGATGGCGTATATTCTTTAGAAGAATACATTGAAGGAGTTGTAAATGCCGAAGTAGGAGGTTTTCAAGACTTAGAAACTTATAAAGTATTTGCTATCGCGGCTCGTAGTTATGCTTTTGTTTGGATGAAAACTAATAATAAAACTTGTGAAATAAGTGGTTATTCTGGTGAAAGTCAATCATTTGTCAAAAATGAAAACAATGAATTAATTAAACAAGCGGTAAATGAAACAAGAGGTTTAGTATTAACTGAAAACGATAATTTAGTATTAACCCAATATGATGCTTTTTATTGGGATCATAAAGATAATGAAAATTATTATCTCGTTCAAAAAAATTATGCTACATCCAAAAATCAACAAATTCCTATTTCTTGGGTAGATGATAATGTTCCTCAAACTTATTTAGAAAAACCTCTATCCCATGGGCATGGTAATGGTCTTAGTCAATACGGAACTTACAATTTAGTAACACAAGTAGGCTATAAATTTGATAAAGTAATATCTTATTATTTCGGGGAAAATGTAAAGTTAAAATCAATCTATGCCTCCACCATTACTGGTGAATATCCTCTGGATCCTAATGATGCTTTATATCAAAAATATAAATATCTTAAAAATAAATCCTTAACCGATGTTTTAGCCGAAAATAACACTACCTTAGAAGATTATAATACTTATTTAGCTAATGTAGTTAATAACGCGGGACCTAAAACACGTAATGCGGCAGTTAGTTTAGGCTTATCCTTAATTGGTTCTCTAGCTGAAATGGGTTATCGTCTAAATTATGATTGGGGTGGCAAATATTATTCTCTTGGGGCTAATCCTAACTGGGGTCAAATTAGAACTAATTATTACACTAATTGTACTAGTATTGGTGATCGGGCTGATATAAATTATTGTCGAATTAATTATCGCTATACCAGTTTTGATTGCAGTGGTTTTGTCAATTGGATTTTAATCAATACTTTTGGAACTGAAGACTATTATAATAAAAATATTCATTCTTATACTACTAATTCATCAGGTATTCATAAAACTTTAAATAGTAGTAAACCAGTTTGTCAACCTGGCGATTTATTATCTTCCTCTGGTCATGTTGTCATGATCGCGGGGTTTGATGATGCCAATAAGCGTTATATTGTTCTAGAATCGCGTGGGGGAGCAACAAACGGAGGCGTTACTTTAGGTTATTATAGTTATGGTGCTAAAGATTATTGGTGTTTAGATTTATCAACGATATATGGAGAATAGAAAGGGATATAATATGAAAAAAATAATATTTTTGTTAATTTTAATTTTTTGTTTAAGTGGTTGTTCTATTGATTATAATTTAACAATTGATTCTAATCAATCAATAGATGAAAAATTTATTATTAATGCCGAAGTAAATAGTGAATATTCTAAAGAATATTTATATAGTGAATATGCTGCTGAATATCCTATATTTGAAGATGAAGAATTTCTTTATAATGAACCAACTAATAAAGTAGAAGGCTACACTTATTATGATAAAACTTTTGAAGAATTAACTAATGGTTATAAGTTTAATTATAAAGCTAATTATAATTTTAATAATTTAGCTAATGCTCGTAGTATTAAGACAGCTTTTAATAATGTTCGCATAGGTTATTTAACTTCCGAAGGTTATTATTATCTATCAGCTTCTAATACTAATTTATTTAATCTTTATGAAAATCTAGAAAATATAAATATAAATATTACTATTCCTAATTTTGAAGTAATCGAAAATAATGCAACTAAAACTAATAATGATACTTATACTTGGGTTATTAATAAAGATAGCAATACTAATATAAATTTAAAATTTAAAAGAAAAGATAATACTACTATTCCAACTAAACCGGATAATGAAAATAACCCCGATAATAATCCTGAAAAACCTAGAGAAGAACCCAAAGAAAATAATGTTTTAGATTATATTGTCATTGGAGGAGTATTAATAATCTTTGTTGTAGGAATTATTGGTTTAATTAAATATAAAAGTTTAAAGAGTTAATTTC